>SBBH01000115.1 GCA_005239795.1 Planctomycetales bacterium | reverse complement strand
GGGCAGGGTGGGAGGAGCAACCCGGAGCTGAACTAGCATTTCACTGGACCAAAGAATGGGGGCAGGTCATAAAAGGAGGTGCCTCTTTACTGGTTTATCGGCTCCTCAAACTGGGGATACTCGTGGGGTGAAAAGGGGGGCATGAGGCTGGGCTATCGACCCGGTTCGTCAAACTCCTCGGCGGCAAACTCGACGTGGGACAGGATGTCGTCGAAGCCCAGCATCACGGAGAAAACAACCTCCTCTGCGAACGATGGGGGGAGCGTGAATTCGACTGATCGCCCCTTCTTTTTGAGTTCTGGGATGACCGTGATCGTGAGGCTGGCCTCCTTTTTCTTGGAGAACTCGATTGTGACATGGTATCCCTCCGGGGACGGCGCAAGGGGGGTCATGTCCTGTTCCCGTGATCCTTCGTCTCGGAAGAGGGGAAAGCAGCAGAAGCAGCCATCGGGAGACGTGCGAAATTCCACGATCGGAGGAATGGCGAGTGGATCGTCGTCGAGGGAATCGTTCTTTTTAAGGCAGGCGGCGAAACGGCCTTCTTTCCAGGATTTCGGACGCCAGATCAATTGAATCCGGTCTATCTTTTTCAGGACGGGGCGGTAGCGAAGGGGAACCATGCGCATGGGTTTGTCGGGCTCTTTCCTGCCCGGGGGGGCGTCCTTGAAAGAGGGAAACGAGACGCCCCCGTCGTGGATGCGGGGTTTGACATGGGATTTCATTTCAGGAGGGCCTAGGAGGACCCAGTCTTTCATATCTTCGTTTGAATCGAAGTAGATCCGTTTCTTGCTTTTTTTCTTCTTGGGAGTGGAAACGGACTTGTCAGGTTTATCGGGGGGGATCCCGGCCGTCGGCTCTTCGCGGAGATCGACGGCAGACGACTCTGGAGTCTCCGGGCGTTTCCGGAGGATGGAAACCATATTCTGGATTCCCTTAATTTTTTTGATCAGAGCCGGAAACGGCGCATACCGGTCCAAAGCTTGTGTCAAAAGCTTCTCGGCTTCAGAGATGTCATTCCCAGTCAGGCAGGCTGTCAGGAGCGCTTCGATCACCTTGGCGTAGTCTTCGTGGGCGGCATTCTCGACTCGCTCGGGAAGCTCTTGGACAAGCGTCGCGAAAGCGGGCAGGCCTGCCAGGTCCGGGTGCCTATCGGCTAGGGCATCGTCATCGAGCGCTTCCTCGAAGCGTCTTGCTTTGCAGAGTTTGTCCACGTCTTTGTGGGCCGCCGCGAGCATGGAGGCTTCTTGACTGGCGGATCGTTCCTGCGCGGCCAGGGTTTCGGAGGCCTCTTCCAGCTTCTTGGCGTACGGGGATTCGCGGTCGGCGCTGGGTTCGCGCTTGGCCGCGTCGAGAAACGCCTTCTGCCCCTCGCAGTCTTGCGGTCTGGCGGAGCGGTATTCTTGGAAAAGCCGCCAGAGGATTTCGGTCGGTTCGACCTGTGATGTTGTTGCGATCGTGGGTGTCGCCGTTGCGGGAGGAGATTGGGAGGAAGGAGGGAGCGAGGGTACGGGTTTTTCAGGCCGGAGCGAAGGAACCGCATTTTCCGACTTGGGTGGCCGGTTTGCGATCTGTCCCAGGGCGAATCCCAGCGCGGTCATCGCGACAGCGCCGAGAGCCGCCATGGCCACGACCGTTTTTCGAGGGATGCCGGCCGGCCGATCGCTTGTGGAACTTCCGATCACCTCGGGCGGTGATGGACGAACCGCGCTCGATCCGCGCTCGACCGCCTCGGAACTTTTCAGGAATTCCAAGGCGGAAGGGAAGCGCCGCGCGGGGTCGAGGGCCATCATTCGAACGATGAGATTTCCATAGACCCAGGGGATTTCGGGATGCTTGGCGCTTGCGTTCGGCACGGGTCCTTTCTGGATCTTGACCATCACTTCGACGGGACTCTCTCCGGGGAACGGCACCGTTCCCGTAACCATGCGGTAGAACGTGGCGCCGAGCGAATAAATGTCGCTGCGGGCATCCACCGTGCGGGTGTCGCGGGTCTGCTCGGGAGACATGAAGTAGGGAGTGCCCATGACCTCTCCCGAAAGCGTCAGCGATTGGCGCGACTCCCCTTTGCTTTTGACCTTGGCCAATCCCAGATCGGTGAGCTTCACGCGGCCGTCCCTAGACAGAAGGATGTTGTCAGGCTTGACGTCGCGATGGATCACGCCATTCTTGTGAGCATAGGCCAGGGCCTTGGCGATCTCTCGGATAATGCGCAGCGCCCGAGCGCAAGGGATCTTTTCCTGGCGGTCGAGGACCGCCGACAAGGATTCCCCTTCGATGAATTCCATGGAAAAAAAAAGCATGTCGCCGGCGTTCCCTGCGTCATAGACCTGGACGACGTTGGGATGATTCAGGCGCGCCGCCGCCTGCGCCTCGCGCTTGAATCGCTCAAGGAAATCGGGGGCGTCGTTGTCCGCCTTCAGGAACTTGAGCGCGACCACGCGGTCGAGCGCGATCTGCCGGGCTCGGTAGACGATCCCCATTCCTCCGGCGCCGAGCTTCGCCTCGATCTTGTACCCTCCGATCTCCTGTCCCACGAGGGGGTCCGTTTCCACTGAAGCGGCGGCCCTCATGAGTTCAGGGATGGAAGTATGCTTCGAGGGGGGCTGTCCAGGACCGGCGAGGATCATCTCCCCCTTGCATTGGGTGCAGTGTGTTTTCGTCCCCGGGGGAAGCTCCGGAGCCAAAAGGCGGGCGCCGCAGTGGGGGCAGTTGATGATGTAGCGCTCTTGGTGGAGGACGAGCCATTGGAGCCGCTCGGAGGTGAGGTATTTCCTTTCGAGAAGGATCTCTCCCAGGAGCACCGGGTGGGAAGCGTTCCGCGATCGGGATTGCTGAATCTCCAGGCACTCGGCCAACTGCGTGGGCGTCACCCACCCGCGCGAGATGGCCATCGAGCCGATCTTGGGTTCTTCCAACGGCATCGTTTCATTCTAGGCGCCAGCCAGGATTTTGGGCGGGGGGCCTCAACTTCAGCGGCCGCCGTCGGTCGGGCCGCGCAAAAAATGCACGCTTTTTCCCGCTTTACCGCCTCGCGGCGCGTTTTTTGAGGGCGGCGCGCCTCAAGGCCGCCTGCTGGGCGAGGCATTGGACGTCGCTGGTGGCGGGGAGTTTTTTGGCGCGGTTCATCTCCTCCTCGGCGGCCTCGGGAGTGACTTCGCGCTCAGGCAGGGCGTCGGCGCAGAGGATCGTGACTGTGTCCTTTAAGATCCGGTAGAACCCGTCGAAGACGAGAAACGTCTGGGCCCCTTGAGGAGTCGACAGGACTAAGAAGCCGTCCCCCAAGCGTCCGATCATCGGGGCATGCTTGGGAAGGATTCCCATCCCGCCGTCGTAGGCGGGAAGCTGGATCGACGACGCCTCGCCGTCAAAGAGGGCCCGCTCCGGAGACAGAAGAACGCACTTCATTTCTTTAATTTTTCCGCTTTCTCGGAGGCTTCCTCGATGGCGCCTACCATGTAGAACGCCTGGTCGGGAAGATGATCCCATTTCCCCTCGACCACCTCCTTGAAGCTGCGGATGGTGTCCGTGAGCTTCACATAGCGCCCCTCCATCCCGGTGAATTGCGAGGCCACATGGAAGGGTTGCGACAGGAACTTTTCGAGTTTTCGTGCGCGGCGCACGGTCACCTTGTCCTCTTCAGACAGCTCGTCCATCCCGAGGAGCGCGATGATGTCCTGCAGGTCCTGATAGCGCTGGAGGATCTGTTGGACGGCGCGGGCCACGCGGTAATGTTCGTCGCCCAGGTACTGGGGGTCCAGGATGCGCGAGGTAGATTTCAAGGGGTCGACCGCCGGGTAGATCCCCTTCTCA
Organism: Planctomycetales bacterium; assembly: GCA_005239795.1. GTDB lineage: Bacteria > Planctomycetota > SBBH01 > SBBH01 > SBBH01 > SBBH01. Next base: position 8,324 of record SBBH01000115.1, on the reverse strand, counting down.
GCGATCTTGCGCTCGAGCACCGTCGACGCATCCAGGTGCGTGAACGCCGTCGCGGGAGCCGGGTCGGTGAGGTCGTCGGCTGGGACATAGATCGCCTGTACGGAGGTGATCGAGCCCTGCCGGGTCGAGGTGATCCGTTCCTGCAGGGCCCCCATCTCGGTCCCCAGCGTCGGCTGGTATCCGACGGCCGAGGGCATGCGTCCCAGGAGCGCCGAGACCTCGGAGCCGGCCTGGGAGAAGCGGAAGATGTTGTCGATGAAAAGGAGCACGTCCGTGCCTCCCTTGTCGCGGAAATATTCGGCCATCGTCAGGGCCGAGAGCCCAACCCGTAGGCGCGCCCCCGGCGGTTCGTTCATCTGGCCGTAGACCATCACGGTCTTGGGGAGGACACCCGATTCCTCCATTTCGCCGTAGAGGGCGGTCCCTTCGCGGGTGCGCTCCCCCACCCCGGCGAAGACCGAGTACCCGCCGTGCTGCTTGGCGATGTTGTTGATGAGCTCCATGATGATGACGGTCTTGCCGACCCCCGCGCCGCCGAACAGGCCTGTCTTGCCCCCCTTGACGTACGGCTCCAGGAGGTCGATCACCTTGATCCCGGTCTCGAAGATCTGGGTCTTGGGTTCCAGCTTGTCGAGCGCTGGGGCGTCGCGGTGGATCGGGCGCCTTTCGGTGACCTTGACATCCCCCTTCTTGTCAATCGGCTGGCCCAAGAGGTTGAAGACGCGTCCCAAGGTCGCGTCCCCCACAGGGACCGAAATCGGTTCGCCCGTGTCGACGATCTCCTGTCCCCGCATGAGGCCGTCGGTCGATCCCATGGAGATGGCGCGCACGCGCCCGCCGCCCAAATGCTGCTGTGTCTCGCAGACGAGGCGCGCCGTCTGACCCCCCAGATCAATTTTTACTTCGAGGGCGTTGTAGATCTTGGGGAGCGCTTCCGGGGGGAATTCGGCGTCGAGCGTGCTGCCGATGACTTGGACGACGTGGCCTTTCATAGACATTGCGGATCTCCTTTTTGAAGTGGGAAATGGGAAATGGGAAATGGGAAAGTGATCGAATCATGGATGACCCGGCACATTTCACATTTCACATTTCTCATTTCGTCCGTTCCTATTTGATCGCTTCCGCCCCTCCGACGATTTCGGCGATCTGCTGGGTGATCTGGGTTTGGCGCACCCGGTTGTAGGTGCGTGTGAACGTTTTGATGAGGTCTCCGGCGTTCTCCGTGGCATTTTTCATGGCGATGCGGCGGGCGATTTGTTCGCTAACGGCCGCTTCCATCAGGAGTCTCAGGAAATTGGTTTTGACGGCGATCGGGACGAGGTCCGCCAGGAGCGTGCGCGGGGGCGGGTCCCAGAGGAAGTCGATGGTCTCGGTTTTCGCGCTCTGGGCGCCATCCGGGACAAGTGTCACGGGGAGGATCTGTTCTACCCGAGGGGCCTGCCTGGCGGCCGACAGGTAGTGTGTGGAGCAGACTAAGAGCTGGTCGATCGCGCCCGTCAGGAACCGATCCATCCAGGGAGCGAGAATCTCCTGGGCCTGGGCGAAGGTGGGGCGGTCGTCGATGGAGGTGATCCTGGCGGCCAGCGTGATCTTCTGGAAGTCGGCGTAGCCGATCCCTTTCTTCCCGATCATGACGACGTCCACGGACTGGCCTTGCGCCGTGAGAGTTGCGCGCCTTTCGAGCCCCAGCCGGAAGACATTCCCGTTGTAGCCGCCGCAAAGCCCGCGGTTGGCCGTGACGATGAACAGGGCGGCTTTTTTGTTCGCGCGCGTGGCGCAGAGCGGGTGCAGGGATGCCGGATCCTCGGCGCCGCGCGTGGCGCTTGCGATCAAGTCCGAAAGTGCCAGGGCATAGGGCTGGGCCGCCCGGATCCGGTTCTGGGCGCGCTTAGCCTTGGCGGTCGAGACGAGTTCCATCGTTCGCGTGATCTTGCGGGTGGAGCCGACAGATTTGATGCGTTTTTTGATGACGCGTGTGTTCATAGAACGAAATGCGAAATGCGAAATGCGAAATGCGCCGGGCGGTCATGAGCCATGAGCCATGCGTCATGCGAAACAGGGTGGCTCTTGCTGTTTCTTTTCTTACTCGTGACGCGTGACGCGTGACGCATGACACTCTCTAACGATGCGCTCTGGGGTCGGGCGCCTTGCCCTTGAGGTAAGCCGCTTTGAAATCGCCCAAGATCGTCCGGAGCTTCTTCTCCGTGTCGGGGACGATCTGTCCTTCCTTCTTGATGGAGGTGCCGACTTCGGGATGCACTTCGCGCAGGTGTTTTAGGAATTTTTCCTCGAAGTCACGCACTTTGTCGACCGCCAGGTCATCTAGAAATCCTTGAGAGCCGGCAAAGATGATCGCGACCTGCTCCTCGACGGACATCGGCTTGTACTGAGGCTGCTTCAGGATCTCCACCATCCGACGGCCGCGATCGAGCTGCGCTTGGGTGACCTTGTCGAGCTCGGTCCCGAGCTGCGCGAACGCCTCGAGCTCTCGGAACTGCGCGAGATCCAGCCTGAGGCTTCCGGCCACCTTCTTCATTGCCTTGATCTGGGCGTCGCCCCCGACGCGCGAAACCGAGATCCCGACGTCGATCGCCGGGCGTACGCCGGCATAGAAAAGATCAGGCTGCAGGAAGATCTGCCCGTCGGTGATCGAGATGACGTTCGTGGGAATGTAGGCCGAGACCTCTCCTTCCTGGGTCTCGATCACCGGGAGGGCGGTGAGCGACCCTCCTCCCATCTCCTTCGAGAGCTTCGCGGCGCGCTCCAACAGGCGCGAGTGCAGATAGAAGACGTCGCCGGGATAGGCCTCGCGCCCCGGCGGCCGGCGCAGGAGAAGCGAGAGCTGGCGGTACGCCTGGGCCTGTTTGGTGAGGTCGTCGTAGATGCAGAGGGTGTCTTTTTTCTCTTGGTACATGAAGTATTCGGCCATGGCGCATCCGGCGTATGGCGCGATGTACTGGAGCGGCGCGGGGTCGGCCGCCGTCGTCAAGACCACGATCGAGTAATCCATGGCACCGTGTTGGCGCAGCCTCTCGATGACGCCTGCGACGGTCGAGGCCTTCAGGCCGATCGCGACGTAAACGCAGATGACGTTTTCTTTTTTTTGGTTGATGATCGTGTCGATGGCGATCGCGGTCTTCCCCGTGCCGCGGTCGCCGATGATGAGCTCGCGCTGGCCCCGGCCGATCGGAACCATGGAGTCGATCGCCTTGATGCCGGTCTGCAGGGGTTGTTTGACGTTCTGGCGCTCAGCGATCCCAGGGGCGGTGCTTTCCAGAGGGCGAAGCCCCGCGGATTTGATGGGGCCCTTGCCGTCCAAGGGTTGGCCTAAGGGGTTCACGACGCGCCCGAGCAGGGCCGGCCCGACCGGGACCGCCAGGACCCGTCCGGTGCGCTTGACGCGGTCCCCTTCCTTGAGGGTCAGGTAGTCCCCCAGGATGACGGCGCCGATCGAGTCCTCTTCGAGGTTGAACGCCTGTCCGATGACGCCGTTCTCGAATTCGAGCATCTCGCCAGCGAGGCATTTCTCGAGGCCATGGATCCGGGCGATCCCGTCGCCAACCTCCAGGATGGAACCGACCTCTTCCATCGTCAGATGCGATTCGTACGTCTCGATCTCCTTGGCGATAACCGATGCGATCTCTTCAGCTTGAAGTTTCATCGTTGCATCTCCTTATGCGCTGGATCGGCTCATGCGCCGCTCGAGCGCTTTGAGGCGGCTTTTGAAGCTGCCGTCGATCAGGAAATCCCCGATCCGGACCAAGGCGCCCCCGATCAAGGCAGGGTCGACGCGGCTCTCTAGGTGCACCGCGCGCCCGAAGCTCTGGGACAAAACCTTTTCAGCCCGGCCGAGCACCGTATCGTCGGCGGACACGGCTTGGTGGATCTGGCCGCGCACGATCCCCTGGTCGGCGTCGAGAAGCTTGACGTACTCCCGATGGATGCTGGCCAGGAAGGCTTGGCGGCGCTTTTCCACCAAGAGCTGGAGGAAATTGAGCGTCGAGGCGGACACCTTGCCGGCCAGCGTTTTTTTGAGGGTCTGGCGCTTGGCGGCGGAAGGAATCGCGGGGGTCGTGAGGAACGTCCTCAGCTGCTTGTCCCCCTCGAGCGCCTTGACGAAGGCCGCGAGCTCCTCGGCCACGGCCGGGGCATGCCCCGCTTTCTTGGCGGCCCGGTACAACCCCTCGGCATATGCTTTTTCCACGGTGGAGGCGGCCATTACGCGCTCCTCTGCGAGAGCGACCGCTCGGTCTCTTGAAGGAAGCGGTTGACGACGTCCTTGTGGTCCTCGGGGCGCAGCGTCCGCTCGAGGATCCGGCTGGCGGCCGCCACCGCCAGTTCGACCGTCTTCTGGCGGAGGGTCTCCACGGCCTTGGATTCGGCGAGCTCGATCTCGCGCTTGGCCCCCTTCACGAGACGTTCCCCTTCCTCGCGCGCCTCCTTCAGGATCTGATCTTTCAACCGTACGGCGTCCGCCTTTCCCTCCTCGATGATCTTCTGGGCCTCGAGGCGCGACGCCTCGAGCTTGGCCTGGTGATCTGCCAGGAGCCGCGCGCTTTCGGCGCGGTTCGCCTCGGCCCGGTCGATCTCTTCCTGGATATGGTGCTCGCGCGCTTCGAGCGCGTGAACCATCGGCTGCCAGGCGAACTTTGCCAGGATGAACGCCATGATCCCGAAAGAGACCCACGTCCAGATCATGAGCCCGATGTCGGGGTCCGTCAGCAGTTTATCCATGCGTCCTCCGGGAAAGCGTGGCGCATCGGGTGGCGTCCACGATTTTTACTTAGTGGGCCGGCGCTGGGGGAGATCCCGCCTGGATTTTGGCCACATCGGGGCCGTTTTTGATGGCGTTGGAGCACTGGATCAAGGCGAAGAAACCCAGCCCTTCGATCAGCGCCGCGGCGATGATCATCGTCAACCGCAGATTGGCGGCGGCCTCCGGCTGACGGGCCGTCCCGTCCAGCGCCGACGAGGCCAGTTTCCCGATGCCGTAACCGGCTCCCAGAATCACGAGTCCCGCCCCTAGAGCGCCCGCGAATGATGCAAGATCACCAGCCATGATTTCCTCCTTTACGGTTAATGGTCCGGATGGACCGCCATGCCGACGAACAAAATGGACAACAGGGTGAACACGTACGCTTGCAGGAACGCCACCAGGAGCTCCAGGAAGAACATCATGACCGAAAGCGGCACGGCCACCGGCGCCATGGTGAGGCTGCCGCCCGCTCCCACCACCAGGGCGAGCATGGAAATGATCACGATGTGGCCGGCGATCATGTTGGCGTAAAGCCGAATGAGAAGCGCGAAATGCTTGATGGCGAGCCCTAGGAGCTCGATGACGAACATGAGCCCCCAAACTGGGAAGAGCCACCAGGTGGGCTTCGTGACGATCCCGTGCGGCACGAGGTTGTACCAGTACCTCAAAGGACCTTGCGACTTCATCCCCGCGGCGAGAGAGATCACCAGGACCATGAGGGAGAGTGCCGTCGTGACGCAGATGTTCCCGGTGGCCGTGGCCGAGCCGGGAATGAGCCCCGCGAGGTTGGCGAACAGCACAAACGTGAAAATCGACAGGAAGAGGGGGACAAAAGGCTCTCCGTGGTGCCCCATGTTCGGGAGGACCATTTCGCTCCGCACGAAGGCGACGATGGACTCGAGGAGGTTCGCCAGGACCCCCCGGGCGTTTCCCTTGTCTTGCCGGATCCGCCGGGCGCCCCAGACGAAAAGGAGCGTCGTGACCGCCGCCACGATCCAGATGAGGGTCAGATGTTTGGAGAGGTGGAACCGGACGGAGCCCAGTTGGAACCAGTCTGTCTTGTAGAAGACATCCTCGATGTGGTGGGCGGGATCAACGGCGCCACCGGAACTCGAGGCGATCAGCATGAGGCCCTGCGCGGGACGGGGCGGCTCGACCAGGCGATCCCCACCCATTCCAGGAGGAACAGGGACGCCGCGAGCGCCAGCGGGAAGACCGCGTTGGTCGACACCGCCAAGGCGGCTCCCAGAAGGCCGAGGCGCGCTAAGAATCCGGCCGCGTACAAGATCGTGTACCAGGGGCCCGGATGAAAAAACGCGGCCCGCGCCGGCAGAAAGAAGCATGCGGTGACGCCCCAGGCCGAGGCGACCGCGCGGATTGCGTGAAACCTGTCAGGATCCTCGAGAAGGATCCCTCCGGCGCCGGCCAACGCTCCCGCGGCTCCCGTGAGGAGTGCGAGGCCCTTCAGGATGTCGCGGCCGGTTCCGTGGGGGAGACGGGACATATCGTCAGGGCCGGGGCGTTTTGCCGTCAAGGTCACGCTTTTCCCAGTTCTTCATCGCGCGCACAATCATCCAAAACCCGAGGCCGACCCCGAGGCAGACCCCGGTGTTTTCGGCCCAAGGCCAATCCCACCTTTGGGCGGCCCAGCCCCCTCCCCAGTACCCAAGGGCGATGGCCGCCACGAACTGGAAGCCCAGGTTGGTGTACTCGAGCGCGGTCTGCGCTGGACTCCGCTTGGGCTTCGATTCCAAAAGCGGGGGCGATTGTATCGGCGTCCCCCAGGGGGTCAAGGCTAGAAGAGGTTATTGCCTTGGCTCGTACGACATCACCGTTCCCCCGCTCTCGTCGCGCAGGAGGTGGGCGACCGCTTGGCGCACGGAGCCCGGGGAGTCCTCGGTCTTGCCAATCGTGGAGACGACCTCGACGAGAAAATGCGTGCTTCTCACTTGGAGGATCCCGCCGAGTTCGGTGATGAGCTCCGGCCAATCGGAGAGGGCGTTGGCGACATCCTGGACGGAGGTGAAGGGGGCGGCTGAGCGCACTTGGAGCAACGTCGTGACGCGCGGTTCGGTCATGTTCGTCGAGAGCGCCCGCAAAACCTCGGTTGGAGCGGTATTGGGGTTTGTGAGGCCGTCCCCCCAGCGCGTGCTCACGAAGGAGATGAGCCCCGGCGCGAATGTCCCGTCCTCGCGGGTGAAGCCATACAGAACCTCGCGGGACCAGCCCGGCACAAGGAGGAGCTCCGGGTGGGTGTAGAGCGGCCCGTTTTTAGCGTTCGTTTCAAATCGACCGATCTCCGTCTGGCCCGCGGGGGCCTTGTCGATCCAATCGACGAGCGCCTCCAGGAGATCCGCGTCATGTGTGTCCGGGGGGTTCTCAAGGATCGACAGCAGGCGCACCAGGCGGTCCTTGGGGTCTTCTTGATCCGGAATGTCGATCAGTGCTCCCTGGTCGTCAATGAGGCTGTTAAGGCGCAGCGCGGCGCGTTCGTCCTGGATGCGCACCGTCACGGCGGCCGTCCCCACCGTGATTTCGATCGGCTGGGCCCACGGCTCGTCCAGGCCGTCGTACGGGTTTTGTTTCAACTTGTCCCGAGCGTCGTCGTAGCGCAGGACCCGGAGGGCCTCGACGAGCCCTGCTTTCAAGGCCAATTCGTGTTGGAGCGCCGTGACGCGGCGGCTCGCGGTGGAGAGCGTCACCTGGCTCGTGAAGGAGAACTGGACCACCGCCGCCGAGAGGATCGTCACGAGAAAGAGGACCAAAAGCAGGGCGAAGCCGGAGTCGCGCCGGGACGTGAGACGTCTCGACGGGGAGGAAAGAGAGGGAGGCCGCACAGCTCAATTCTAGAGGGATGCTTGTTGATTTGCGATGATGCGCGCGTGTCCTCCAGGGTCGACCCTCGCTTGACGGACTACATCGCGCGTGTCCCCAAGGTGGAGCTACACGTGCATCTGGAAGGAGGGATCCGTCCCGAGACGCTCTTCGCGATCATGCGGAAAAACGGCCTGGCGGGGGATGCCCGCGGTCCGGGAGACCTGGCGTTCCTCTACCGCCACACGGGGCTGTCTGATTTTTTGGGGCACTTCAAGGCCGCCGTCACGTCGCTTCGGTCCGTCGACGACATCGGCCGCGTCGCGCGCGATCTCTTCCGAGACTTGTCGCGGCAAAACATTCTGTATGCCGAGGTGATCTTCTCGGCTCCGATTTTTACGCGCCTCGGGCTTCCCCTGGCGGAGCTTTTAGCGGCGGTGGCCGAGGCGGCCGGCGTCGTGGAGGAGGCCGCCTCGCGTGCCGTCCGATAGGCGCCTGAAAAATCGCGCGCGGGAAAGCGCGCCTCGTCCCCGCCCAGGTGGATCCCGACAACGCGCGGATGCCCCAAAGACGCCAGATCGGCCACACAGCGCTCGGCTTGGGTCGACCCGAAATTACGCACGAGATCAACGACCAGGTTGTAGCGGCGGGAGGCCCCTCCGGCGCGCGAGGCGGCCTCCTCCACGACGCCGGCCGCCTCGGCCACCGCCGCTAAAAGCTCCGCCAGGGGAAGCCCGAGGCGCGTAAAAATCGG
>SBBH01000073.1 GCA_005239795.1 Planctomycetales bacterium | reverse complement strand
TTGCCCATGGAGTCCCTCCATTTCCATGGGCTTCATCGGCAACCACTTGGCAATGCAAAAGCTACGAAAGCCGGTCATGAGTTATCTTGGTGGCAATATTTCTCAAGGATGCTTTTCACATGATGGCGGAAAGGATCGTTGCCAGGCGGTGGGCCAGGGTGTGGCGCTCCCGCACAGTCTTTTGTCCCTGGCTGGCGATCCGGGCGCGCTCGTCGGGCCGGGCGAGGTAATGCTCGGCCAGCACCAGCGCCTCCTCCGGGGACTTGTAGCAGACGATCTCCTCGCCGATCACGAAATGCCTCTCGAGTTGGGCGCGGTGGTCGGTGAGCAGGAATCCGCCGCAGGCGAGGATGTCCCAGACGCGGTTGGCCACGACGTCCCCCGCGTAGATGCGCGTGACGTTGAGGTTGATGCGGCATCTCCGGTAGGCGGCGCGCGCGCCTTCGGGGTAGTCGGCCGGCCCGCCGTAGGTCATCCCGGGCGCCAGGACCTTTGTCCATTCGCCCGGCCCCCAGACGGTGACGCCCAGAGGCGAGAGGACGCGCGCCAGGCCCACGCGGTGCGAATGGGCCGCCTCTTTCGACATCGAGAGGACGAGCTGCCATTTCTCGGGAGACCAACCTTGAGAGATCACCTGGATCCTCTTTTCGCGCTCCAGGGCTGAAAAGCGCTCGGGGATCAGGAACCGCGAGATCTCCCGCGCCTGCTCGGCCACGCAGGCGTCGGCGATCTCGAGGAATTTCTGGAAGTATCCCTTTTTGTCCTTGCCGGCGGCGATCATCCCCTCAATCTGTTTTCGGTAGGCGGCGAACTCGTTCGTCTTCTCGACGAGGGGGGCGCCGACGAACCCGATCGGAACGTCCTGTCCCTCTTCGCCAGGCGGGGCGTCGTCCTGGCAGAAGGCGGGGGCGGCGCCGGTGGGAAGGTGTTCCACATGGGAGAAGCCGAGCGATTGATAGAGCGCGACCTGCTCGCGGTCGTAGGAGAAGATCCGGCAGAAGGGGGACGCGGCTTCGCGCTCCTCCTCCAGCTTGGCGCGATTGACGAGGGGATCGACGATCCAAGCGGCGTAGGGGACGCGCCGTTTCGCGGCTGCTTGCGCGAGCACCGCATGGAAATTGATGGAGAACAGAAGGTCGGTCCGATCGAGCTCGCTCGCAAGCAGTGAACTTCCGGGTTCGGCGATGAAGACGTCATGTCCCTCGAAGCCGAGAAGGTCGGCACACTCCTGCGCTAAGAGGCCTTGATCGAGGACGAGAACACGCAAAGGAGTGGTTAGTGGATAGTGGCTAGTGGTTAGAAGAAGAGGTGCGGTTAGAACGCTGGTAGATGCGACTCGAAAGAGCGCGAACCATCCTTTGGATCTCATTGATTTCAGGGAGTATGTCATCAATGTTGGATGACGTGAGCCACTGACGTTGAGCGATTCGGAGCTGCGTTTCGAGCTCGAACAGTGAGCCCAGGGAAAGGAGAAACTGGCGGAATTCGTTGCTGCCGCGCCTGCCGACCCCTTCAGCGATATTTGAAGGAACCGCGACGGCGGAACGCCTTATTTGAGAAGTCAGGCCGTAAAGTTCTTCTTGCGGGAAAATTCTGGTCGGGGTGTGGATTTTATCGACCAGATCCATGTTTCTTCGCCATATATCGAGGTCTTTAAAACTGAGAACCGTTTGTCTCTTTCCGTTTTCCATCTGTTTTTCCCTCTAACCACTATCCACTAATCACTAATCACTTATGTGATTCCCCTTACTTTGCATCGTGCTGCTCTGATACTTCCGCATTCGGCGGCGTACGCCTCCATCAGGGTCTTGGCGAACGGTTCGGGCTCCACGTCGTAGTCGGCAAACCCCTTCGTGGGGACGGGGGTCCCGGTGGTGTCGATGTTGATTCCGAAATGGATCTTGGTGGAAACCGGCGTCAGGGTGGCGATCGAGACGGAAAGTTTTTTGTCGCCGTCGAAAAGGTCGTCCCCCTGGCGGACGATCTTGGCGCCGGTCCGTTCGGCGAGGAGATCGCGGGCGATCGCCGCCAGGAGCCGCTGGCGCCAGACCCCTTTTTCGAGCTCCAGCTCGAAGTGCTCCGCGATGAAGTGGAGCATGCGGGGGCTGTAGATCCGCGAGCCGTCAAGCTTGTCCTCGAGGTCCACGATCTTTTCCGGTGGGATGTCGCAAGCTCCCGCGAAGGCGACGATCGAATCTCCCGCGATATGCAGGCGTTTGTAGGTCCAGAGCGATTCCAAGGGGGTGCCGTCGTAGAGGACCGGCTCCGGGATCCAGCCCAGCTGGACGACGCCTCCCGCGCGCATGAATCCGATTATGGCGGCGGGGGGAGCGGGGATCGACTGCAATCTCACGGGTCGGTAGGATGGCCGCCCCATGAGGCTCCTCTTGGACGGCTCGGTGGACCTGGAGGCGGTGCGAACCGTCCTCGCCGGCCCTGTGACCGGGCGTTTGGGTCCGGCGGCCGCGCGGCGGATCGATCGGGCCCGCAAGGCGGTCCTGGCGTCTCTTTCGGGGCCGCGCCCCGTCTACGGGGTCAACACCGGCTTTGGACGTCTGGCCCAGGTGAAGATCCCCCAGGGGCTCGTCGGGGCCCTGCAGGAGAACCTAATCCGGAGCCACGCCTGCGGCATCGGCGATCCTTTTTCAAAATCGGTCTCGCGTCTCGTTCTTTATTTGAAGATCCAGGGGTTCGCGATGGGGTTTTCCGGCGTGAGCCGCGCTTTGGTGGATTTTCTGCTCGCGCTTTTGAAGTGCGACCTCATCCCGGTGATTCCCGAAAAGGGGTCGGTGGGCGCCAGCGGCGATCTGGCCCCCTTGGCGCACCTGGCGCTCCCGCTCCTGGGCGAAGGGGAGGTCTGGGTGGCCGGCCGGCGCGCGCCGGCGCGGCGGGCCTTGGCGCGCGCAGGGATCCGGCCTCCAGCGCTAGGCGTCAAGGAGGGGATTTCGCTCGTCAACGGGACGCAGGTGACGACCGCGGCCGCCCTGGCGGCCGTCGTGGAGTCGCAAAGGCTCGCCCGGATCGCCGACATGGCCGGCGCGATGACCTTGGAGGCCTTGAGGGGAACCCCGGCCGCCTTTGACGAATCGATCGCGCGCCTCAAGTGCCATCCGGGGGCGATCGCGGTCGCGGCGCACCTGCGGGCGCTTCTGGCCGGAAGCCAGATCCGCGAGTCGCACCGCGACTGCCAGAAGGTGCAGGACGCCTATTCGCTCCGGTGCATCCCGCAGGTGCACGGGGCGGTGCGGGATGTTTTGGATTACGCCGAGCGGACGCTCTTGGCGGAGGCGAACGCCTGTACCGACAACCCCCTCGTCCTTCCGTCAGGACGGGTGGCGACGGGAGGGAATTTTCACGCGATGTCGGCGGCGCTCGCCGCCGATCAGATCGCGCTGGCGCTCGCCCCCCTCGGGACCATTTCCGAGCGGCGCATCGAGCGGCTCGTGAATCCAGACCTTTCGGGCCTGCCACCTTTCCTCATCAAGGAGAGCGGCCTACACTCGGGGCTCATGATCGCCCAGGTCGCGGCGGCTTCGCTCGCCTCCGAGAACAAGGTTTTGACGCATCCGGCCTCGGCGGACACGATCCCCACCTCGGCGGGTCAGGAAGACCATGTGAGCATGGGGACCGCGGCCGCGGTGAAGGCGTTGCGCGCCGTCGAAAACCTCCGCGCGATCCTGGCAATCGAGCTCGTGGCCGCGGCGCAGGGGTTGGAGTTTGCGGGCCCCTTGAAGCCTGGGCGTCGCATCCAGGAAGCCTACGCCTGGGTCCGCAGGCGCGTGAAACCCCTCACGCGCGATCGGATCCTCAGCCGGGACATCGGGCGGATCGCGCGCGATCTGGATCGATTCCCGATACCCTAGAAACGTTTTGTTCATGGTGGTCCTTGAGGGCGGATCACCTTTTCGCGGGACACTTTGCCGGACGGATCACTTCCCAAGATCCATCTCGTTGCTGACGGAAGTCCGCATCCCGGCCCGCGGCATCCGCCTACGCGGATTCGCCGCTCCGGCGGACCCGCCGGCACAAAGTGAAGGCGGGCACGCCCGCGAAAAGGCTTCCGCCCTGGGCCGCAGGCTTCCCTGGCTTGGATAAAAAACAATGGGACTCACCCACCCAAGAAGGTGTCGCCGCCCTGTAGAACAGGCAACAGCGCGGCTTTTTCTACCGGCCCCGTACCTTCCAAAAAGGACAGAAGCGTTCAAGCGGGTTCACGGAGGCCCCTCGCGGCGACGTCCGTACGCGGGGAGGGGCCGTTTTCCGCTTCCGTGATCTGCGGATTCACCCGATGGCGGGCCATCAAGAGGAACGCTCCGCCCAGGAGGCTCCAGGTGAGGTTGCTGAGGAAGATCATGAGCGAGATCGCCGTCGCCTGGGCCGCCGGGATCCCCACGATCTGAAGGAGGTGCTGGGCGGCGATTTCCGAGACGCCCAGGCCTCCCATGATCGAGGCGGCCCGCACGGCCGTCAGGATGGGAATTAGGATCATGAAATTCCCCAAGGAAACGGTCTCGACCCAGAGCGCTTTGGCGAAGAGCCAGTGGGCGCCGACCAAGGCGGTGTGGAGCGCGACCGACATCGCCAGAGCGGCCATCAGGACCCCCCAGCTCCTCTGATAGGCGACAAGCGCTTCATCCACCTTGGCGAGGGTCCCTCCTGGGGGGAGTTTTCGGACGAGCGTTCCCCAGCCCACGAGAGACCGGGTCTTGGCGTTCAG
>SBBH01000015.1 GCA_005239795.1 Planctomycetales bacterium | reverse complement strand
CCCCCAGATTGAAAGGAAGTGGCGTGAAGATCGACGACCCCCTGATGGAGGGGGTGGGCCCCGTATCGCCCCAGTCGATCCCGTAATCCAAGAAATCGGTGTCCGACGTTTTGATGAAATTCATGTCGACAAATATCTGGGAGGGTTCCACGTCGAGCGTGTCGAGGATTTTGCGAATCTCCTCAAGGCGCGGACGGATGTCCTGAACAATGATCGCATTGGTCCCGATGTCGTAATCAAGCCGGCCGATATTGGGCGTCAGGATGTTCTTCAAGACCGTGATAAGCGTAAACTCATTCAAGGCGTTGGGAGGGTCCTTGAACTCGCGGTTCGTCTTCCCCTTGAAGTCTCTTTTCACGGCGAACTCCGTGTCGACAACAGGTCGGAAATCAGTCGGCGGACGCAGATAGCGCAACCTCATGACCTCAGTTTCCACCTGTCCCATGAGGACGCTCGACTCCACCACGCGGATCACGCCGCCTGGCTCCTCGACCATAGCGAAATCGCCGGCGGTCCGCACGGCATCGCGCAGGGCTTGCTTCCAGGGAAGGCCGGCCGCCTGCATATAGACACGCCCCTGTACGTTCGGGGAGACGAAGACATTGGCGCCGGCCGAGAGCGCAATCGCCTGGACGACGGCCTTGATATCCTCGCCGTCGCCTCCCGTGCTGTAGGTGATCCGGGGGGTTTCCTTGATCACATACCAGGTCTCGGTCTTCTTTGAGAGCTCGCCGCCGACCATGTCGGCCACGATGCGCAGGATCGTCGGGAGATCCCCGGCCACATCGATGGGGACGAGCTCCCGCGCGCGCAGGGAATCGGCCACGACGACGGTGACGCCGTAGTCACGGGCGATCTCAGAAGCGAAATCGGCCAAGGTTTTCCCCCCAATAGTTCGGATTCCGACAGCCGGGGTGGCCTCAGGTTCTGCCGCTCCCGCCAGGGCTACAGCGCCCCACAGCGCCACCGCCATACCACTCCGCAACGCCCTGCTCACATCTCCCATGGGACCCCCCTATCGTTCCATCCGCAAAAGCGGTAACGCAAATGTCAATCCCTTGTAAGCCAAAACGACGCCGTCCTTCCGAATCGTTTTGGCGACCACCCCGTCGTCAAAAGAATCTCCCGTGCGGACGATCTTCCCACCGATGCTGGCGACCGATCGTTCCGGAGCCCCTTCGTGCACCACGACGAACTGGACCGCGTACCCGCGCGCAAGAAACGCTTCTCGCGCAACGATTTTCGCAGCAAGCTCTTTCGCGCGCTCGAGGAGCTGCTTCTTCAACTCCACGTCCTCGGGCTTCTCAGCAGGGAGCTTCTCAAGCACCGCCGGCCACCCAGAAAGATCCTTAACCGGCACCTCGGAAAATCTCCCTTGCTCGAACGCCTGCTCGGCTTTGGCAATCTTCTTGGAATAATCGTCGAGGACGGGACGCACCTCCTTAGCCGAAAACCCCTTTCCAGAAGATATCGGTTTTCCCGACTTCCCCTTCTTGCTGACCACCAGCTCTTCATGCGTGCCTGGCACAAGAAAAGGATTGTCCCGATCGCCGGCCTCGATTGTGATGGCGGTCCGGCTTGCACCCTCGGAAGCCTTGGGAACCCCCGAGATCCCCTTGCGGGAAGGATCCGACGCCCCCCACGCCCCCTTCTCACCCGCGGCGCGGACCTCTCCGAGCAAGAACATCGCCATCGCCCCGACAAACAAAAGCAACCTCATGTCTTCTTGGCCCCCTGCGTGAAAAACGCCACATCGACATCGAAAAATTTCCACCCGGTGCGTAGAGGAATTGTCTCGACTCCCTTATCTTCGGTGGTGAGCGTTTTAATTCCCTTCACCTCGAAAAGTCGCCCCCCTCCCTCATCAGATTTTCGATCCACCTCACGCTCAAGCCCCTCCATGAATCGCACCAATCCGAGATAATCTGCGAAGATTTTAAGCGTCATCACGGTATCCACATAGGGAGGAAGGGCGGGGCCTGACGGCTTCTTCTTAGAGCTCAATTTCCCCGACAGGATATAGACGCCAGCCTCCTCCTCGATATCCCCTAGAATCCGGAGGGTCTCCACCAACAGATGATCCTCAGCATCCGGAAGCATCCGGTAGTAGTATTCCCGGCTTCCCCCTTGCTCGTATTCCTCGATCTCTGCCTCGATCTTTTCTTTCTTTTTACGGTGCTCGGCGGCGGCGGCCTGCGCAGATTTGATTTCCTCACGATCCTGCGCGGCAATCTGAAAAACCCAGAACCACCCCCCTCCCAAAGAAAGGAGAAGGAGGATGATCCCCGCCAGGACCCATTTCAGGCTTTTTTCGGGAGCCGCCACGATTCCTCCTATTTGGGCGCCGGCGGCGCCGGAGGTTGGGGGGCGCTAGATTTAGCCGCCGCCACCGCTGTTTTTTGAAACATGATCTGAATCTGGCTGGCCAAACTGGGCTTCCCAGCCTCGCCCGTCTTCCCTTCCTCGCGGTGAAATCCCCCGAAACCGATCCGATAATCCTTCAAACGGGGCTGGTTCCCCAGCCCCTCGATGAACGCCGCCACGTGGTGCTCCGACACCGCCTCATACTCGGTGGATTCCTCCCCCAAGTGGCTGGTATTGAGAAGGACTTCCAGCGTCATGCGGGGACCAGCTCCCTTCAGTTTGGCATCCGCCTTTTCCTCTTTGAGTTGCAGAGAAGAAATCCAAGCGTCCCCGACCTGGTCGACCACCGTCCAAACGGCATCCAGGATCCCGCTCCAGAGAGCGCGCTGTCGCTTTACTTTGAGGGCCAGGTCGCGCCGCTGGATCTCCTGTTGGTGGCGTTTCTGGGGAACTTCAACGTCTGCAAGCTCTCGTTGGGCCTTAGCCATATCATCCTGTGCCGCCTTCTTCTGAACCTCCAGGGGCTTAAGCTGCAGAAAATAAAAAGCCACGAGCCCACAGGCTGCCAGAATCGCCAACGTTCCGCCGGCGCCGACCACCACCGTGTAGGGGGTGGTCACCCGCTCCTTAGGTCTAAGCTCTTCCGGAAGTAGATTGATTTCAATCATCGTGAATTGCGCTCCTCTACTCCCCGTGACCCATCAAATCCTGGCACGGATGCGCGCCGCCAACCCCACCGCAATCGCGAATTGCGCCGCATGATCTTTGAGACCTGCCGGGTCAACGCCAGAGGCGACCTGGAGGCGCCCCACCGAATCCCACAACGCCGTGGGTTTTCCAAAAACCCCCTGGAGGGCATTGTCGAACCCCGCCAAACGCGCCCCGCCCCCCGACAGCTTCACCCGCTGAACCTCATCCTCGAACTGGCTCTCGAAATAATCGAAGGAAAGCCGGATCTCGTTCCCCAGATCCTCCGCAACAGACGTGACCGCATCCATGACTTCCGCGTTGCGCTCCCCCGGATTACGCTTCAAGGTTTCGGCCGCCGCCGGATCGACGCCCAAGCGTTTCGCGATCACCTCCGTCAAGTCCCGGCCGCCCACATAGACTTCACGCGTGAAACAGGAGATTCCTTTTTTGATGATATTAATGCTGGTTTTCGAAGCGCCGATATCGACAAGGGCAACCACATCCCCGCTGGCTCCCTCGGCCTCGCCGCCCCTCTCGCTGAACTCATAGGCGTTTCCGAGCGCGAAAGCATCAACATCGATCACGGCCGGGCTCATTCCCACCTGCTGAAGCATGGCGACATGATCCTGGATCAGACCCTTCTTGGCCGAGACCATGAGAACCCTCATCTCCTGCTCATTGCCGCCGATGGCCAGCCTCTGACCGTCTAGATACAGCTCCGCCACGTCATACGGCATGTACTTGTCGGCTTCCAGGGGGAGCGCCGCGCGCAACTCGGCGTCGCTCATCGTCGGCATCGTGACGTACCGAACGGTGACAGATCGGCCGGAGACGGCGGTCACCACCCTTCCGCCCGAGACGCCGGCCGCCTTCAAGGCTTCCCGGAGCGCCTCAGCGCGCTTTCCCTCCTGTTCGACCTCGGCAAGGCCATACCCGGCGACCCGCACCGTGTCCCCCGCCTCTTCAAACGCCACCACTTTAATGCAGGCGGTGCCGATGTCGACACCGAGGACGTTTTCGTTCCGCTTGATAAACCCCAACATAGAAACGCCGAGTCTACAACAGCTTGTTCAAAACAGCAATATTCGCGCGGACATGTTCCGCTGAAATAGTTAAATATTTTTTCTCTTCCGCGGAAAGGGGGATCTCGAGGATGCGCTCCACGCCGCGCGCACCCAAAATCACAGGGACTCCCGCAAAAATATCGGAAATGCCATACTCCCCCTCAAGACGCACGCAACAAGGCAGAACCCTTTTCTGATCCAACAGGATGCTTTCGACCATCTGAACAACCGAGGAAGAAGGAGCGTAAAAGGCGCTTCCGGTCTTGAGAAACCCGACGATTTCGGCGCCGCCACTGCGGGTGCGGCTGATAAGGCGCTCGATCGCGGCCGCCGGCAAAAGCTCCGTGATGGGGATCCCGGAGACGGTGGAATAGCGCGGCAACGGCACCATGTCATCCCCATGCCCTCCCAACACCATCGCCTGAACATCCTTCACTGAGACTCCGATCTCCATCGCGATAAAGGCGCGCAATCTCGCCGAATCTAGGACCCCCGCCATCCCGATGACGCGCCGCTTCTCGAACCGGCTTCGGACCCACGCCAAATGCGTCATGACATCGAGAGGATTCGAAACCACGATCAAAACGCAATCCGGGGCATGTTTCACGACCTGGTCGACGACACCCCCAACAATATCCGCGTTTTTTTTCAGGAGATCATCGCGCGACATCCCCGGTTTTCGAGGAAGCCCAGCGGTCACAACCACCAGATCCGCACCGGCCACGGCTTCGTACCCCTGCGCCCCCGTGAGGAGCGCGTCATATCCCTCGAGCGGAGCCGCCTCGGCCAGATCCAAGGATTTCCCCTGCGGGACCCCCTCGACGATGTCGATCATAACGAGGTCGCCGAGTTGACGCTCGGCCAGCCTCTGCACGAGGGTCGCCCCGACCTGCCCGGCTCCCACCACCCCGATCTTGCGACGTGCCATTCAGCCTCCCTCCGCGGCGTGCGATAGTACACGCCAAACGGCTCCTGTCCCTCAAAAAAAATCGCCCGAGCCCCGCTTGGGCCAGTGAAAAAAATAGCCGATAATAAGGCGGACGGAAAATCCCCATGGACATCTCCACCCTCATCGGTTTGGTGGTCGGCTTCGCCTGCATCAGCTACACCATTTTCCACGTCTCGGCGGGGAATTTTAAAATCTTCCTCTCCATGTCCGAACTCATCATCGTGTTCGGCACCACGGTCGGAGCGCTTTTCACAACCTTCAAGTTTTCCGACGTCATCAATGCCTTCAAGGCAGCGCTCCGCATCTTCATCGCCCCCAAGGAAAACCCCGAGGAAACGATCTCCCAGATCGTCAAGTGCGCCGAGGTCGCTCGCAAGGATGGGATTCTGGCCCTAGAGCCGATCGTCCAGCAAGTCATCGACCCCTTCCTGTCTCAAGGGTTGAGACTCGCGATCGACGGCACCGATCCCGACTCGATTGAAACGATCCTGCAGAACAAACTGGACTCGATGGAAATCCGCCACAACCGATGCAAGTTTTTTTATGAAATCGCGGGCCGCGCCTGCCCCACCTTCGCAATGTGCGGCACCCTGATCGGGATCATCGTCATGCTCCAATCCCTCGACGATCCCAAGAAGATCGGGCGGGGGCTGGGGGCCGCGATGGTGGCCACACTCTACGGCGCAATCGGCGCCAACCTCCTCTTCCTCCCGATCGCCGAAAAACTCAAGAACCAGCACGGCGACGAGATGCTCGCCCGCAAGATCATCATTCAAGGAATTGTCGCGATCCAGGCCGGGGACAACCCCCGCATCGTCGAAGAAAAACTTCTCACATTCCTCGTCAGCAAGAAGAAAGCAGCAGCCTAAATTGGGATCCATGTCAACCCAACAGCCTGCGCCAGATCCCAATTTAGTTATTGGAATTTGGAATTTGGGATTTCCGAGACACAATTAACCCAGGAGGCGCGTCTCGGCCATGGCTCATCCTCCCGGCGGCGAAGGCAAGGGGCACCACAAGAAGCACGCTCATGCGGCCAAGCATGAAGAGCATGCCTCCGTCGACGCCCCTTTTTGGTTCATCTCCTGGGCGGATCTGGTGACGCTTCTCTTCGGCCTCTTCGTGGCGCTCTTCTCGATTTCCAACTTGAGCGAGGAAAAATTGAAGGAGTTCCTGGCCGGCATCAAAGCGAACTGGGGCAGCGGCGGCGAGGGGATCTCGGCTCTCGAGGCACTCAAACAAAACAAGCGGGATATTCCCGTCCCCATGCAGGGCAACTACTACAAAGGGGACCAACGCCACCCCGGCCCCTCCCCGGAAATTACACTTGTGCCGGGCAAGGACCGGGCCGCCAAGGATATCCGGGCTGGAAGCAAATTCATCCAGGGAGGCCGGGTGCTCTTTAAACCGGATACAGACACCCTGACGGAAACGGCCCGCACAGAGCTCCTGCAAATCGCCCTGGGCTTGCGGGGGTACCGTTCCCGCATCGACATCCGGGGATACGCCACAGGAAGCGAGATCGGAGAAAGCGATGTCTCCAAAGCATGGGATCTCGCCTACGCCCGCGCCAAGCGGGTCGCCAACTTCCTGGCGGACCCCAAACAGGGGAATCTCCTGGACAACCGCCTGAGAATCGTGGTCGGAGGGCCGGTCGACCCGATCAGCGTCGCGCCTGAGGACAATCAGCGCGTGGAAATCATCGACACCGAGGAGTTCACCCACTTCCCCTGGCAAAGCAGTCATTGGCTCTACCAACAGTGGGTCGCCGAAACGAACCGATCCGGAAGCCGCCCCGCCTTCTCGAACGAAAACATCGAAAAAATGCAGCCCCTCAAGGAAGGGATGCTTCCAGCGGACGTCGAGGAAAAGCTGGGGGAACCGATCGAGCGCCAGCGTTATGCGTTCAACGAGGATATCTTCGAAGAATGGCGCTATAGCGGCGGCACCGTCAGATTCTTCGTGCACGGCGGAGGCGAACTCGGAACGGTCGTCGCCGTCGGGCGCGGCAAGGGGTGGCGTTTCATCGAGTAAGGGGCCGTGCGGAAATAACTTCTGAGCTTGACGGAATCATCAGACTACATCTTCGCGCGAATCCTAAACAACGCCGCTTCGGCGATCTGGACCGCGTTCAAGGCCGCCCCCTTCCTGAGGTTGTCGCAGGAAAGCCATAGCACAATGCCGTTCTTGACGCCGATGTCCCGCCGGACACGCCCCACGTAGACGGCATCCTTCCCGGCCGCCATGAGCGGCGTCGGATAGTGGCGCCGCTTCGGGTCGTCCGCCAGGACGACGCTTGGCGCACGGGCCAGGAGTTTGCGCGCGGTGCCAGTCGAGAGGGGTTTTTTCGTCTCGACAAAAACCGCCATAGAATGCCCTCGGAGAACGGGGATCCGCACCGCCGCGACCGAGACGGGAAGCTGCGAAAGCCCCAGGATTTTCCGGATCTCGCCGACGATCTTCCATTCCTCGTCGGTGTACCCTTCCTTTTCGAAGGTCTCATGCGCGACGCAATTGAAAGCTATGGGATGCGAGAAGACTGTCGAGCGCGGCGGCCGCCCAGCGAGGACGCCGCGCGCCTCGGCGTAGAGGGCGCGCGCGGCCGCCACCCCCGCTCCGGAGATCGCTTGATAGGTGGCCACGGTGACGTGCGCCAGGCCCGCGGCCCGCGCCAAGGGGGCCAAGGCCACGGCGAGCGGGATCGCCACACAATTGGGACCGGCTGCGAGCTTCGTCCGAGGGGTCACGAGATGCCCGTTCACCTCGGGGACGACGAGCGGAATCCCCTTCTCCATCCGGTAGATGCTGGAATGATCGACGACGAACGCCCCCTCGCGCACCGCCTGGGACACAAACCGGCGGCTGACATCCCCCGGCGCGTCGAAAAGCGCCACATCCACCCCGACAAAGGAACCGGGTTTCAGCACCGCGACGTGGACGTTTCTTCCCCGAAACCGGACCGTCTTCCCCGCCGAGCGGCGCGAGGCAAAAAGACGGATCTCGCGGACCGGCCAGGGACGCTTCTCCAAGATGGAAAGCATCTCCCGACCTACAGCGCCGGTGGCGCCGATGATGGCAATTGTCAGGGGCTTCACAGGTCAGAAAATTCTATCCGGGACGCTGGGAGCGATCTGTTTATTTCAGGCCTATCCGCTCTAGTTCAACTTCCCTTGAACGAGACGGACAAAGAGATTTTGCACCATGCCTACAGACTGAGAGTGCAGTCCTCGGATACCTTGTTCTCCGACTTCCGGTGTGATCAATCCTTGACGCATGCCTTCTCTAAAACCTACGGTCCGTTCGTCGGGCCTCGCCCGGCGGAAGCGATCGAAACAATGATGCAGAAAAAATAGACGCCCCCATGACTTGCCCTCCATCCCTCAAACCCGCATTACCACAAATTTAGGTCACTCTACCACCCCCTCCAGAACCTCTCCACAGATTTCCGCCTGCATTTCTGACTCATAAAAACTTTCTACAGTCGCTTGTCTGTAAGGCAATTCAGCACGGCGGCGAGTTCTCCCGGCAGGGGCGCTTCGATCTCGACGGGGCGCTCGGTCACCGGATGCGCAAACGCCACGCGGTGCGCATGAAGGAAAAGCCGCCGGAGGCCCGCCCGCTGGACAAGGACCCCATTGAACGCGAAATCCCCGTAGCGGCCGTCCCCGGCCACTGGGTGGCCGATCGCCGCCAGGTGAACCCGGATCTGGTGCATCCGGCCGGTCAGGATCCGGACCCGGAGGAGGGCGGCCCCACGCCAAGCCTTTTCGATCGTGTACAGGGTGTCGGCCTCCTTGGCATGGCGCGCGCGAGACACCTTGACAAGAGGCTTCCCGGTCACCGGATCGGTCTCCTTGTTGAGGGAAAAAGTCACGCGCCCCTCTTCTTCGCGCGGCACCCCCTTGACGAGCGCCAGATACTCTTTCTCGATTGCGCCGGCGCGAAATGCCTCGGAAAGACCCCGCAGGGCCTCACCCGTCTTCGCGACCAGCACCACGCCGGAAGTCTGCTGGTCCAAACGGTGGACAAGAGCAGGCTCAAAAAGAGAACCCTCCGCCGGCGCCGCCCCTGGCCGGCGCAAGGCAACGTACGCCTTCGCCATGTCGACCAAGGTCAAACGCCTGCGGTCGATGCAGTCTCCCGGATGCACGGCCAGCCCTGAAGGTTTGTCCAAGGCGAGAATCCAAGCGTCCTGATAGAGGATCCTGAAATTCTTCTTGAAGAAGGGACGCGTCAAAAGATCCGGCGGGGGGCCTGCGGGACGCCGTTCCCGGACGTCCCCGTGTGGGATGTCGATCTCGATCGCGTCTCCCGCCGCGAGAAGACGCTTTCCCGCACGGCAGGGGATCCCTCCCACACGAACCCCTCCCGTGCGCAGAAGCTTGTAGATGTGCGAAAGAGGGACCTGGAAAAGACGCCGGCGAAGGTATCGGTCTAGACGCTGGCCGGCGTCGTCGGAAACGACTGTCCAGCAAGCGGGAGGCCCACCTTCGCCAGCCCCCCCTGCGATGTTAGAGGAAGGAGCCGGCGGCCGCGCCCTTAGCGGCGGCCTGAAAGGGCGGCCTTCGGGCGGCCGTTCCGGCCGGCTTTGGAAGGCTTGGCCGCGCCGGCGGGAGCGCCTGAGGCGCGGGGCCTGACGCCGGCCTCGCGGGACAGGATCTCCGCCTTGTCGGTCTTTTCCCATGTGTAGGCGGCTCCTGTCCGGCCGAAGTGCCCGTACCGCGCGGTCTCAAGATACACCGGGCGCAGGAGATTCAAAGAGGCGATGATCCCCCGCGGGGTGAGCCTAAAATTCCTGCGGACCAGGTCGTCGATCTGGCTCTCCGGGATTTTGTGGGTCCCGAAGGTGTTGACATGAACGGAGGTTGGTTCGGCGACGCCGATCGCGTAAGAAATCTGCACCTCGCAGCGGTCCGCGAAACCCGCCGCCACGACGTTCTTGGCGATGTAGCGAGCGGCATAGGAGGCGGAGCGGTCGACCTTGGAGGGGTCCTTCCCGGAAAACGCCCCGCCGCCGTGGCGGCCCATCCCGCCGTAGGTGTCGACGATGATCTTGCGGCCCGTGAGACCCGTGTCGCCGTGCGGCCCTCCGATTACGAACCGCCCCGTGGGGTTGACATGATAGATTGTGTTCTTGTCGAGGAATTCCGCCGGGATCATCTTCTTGATGAGCTTCTCGATCATGTCGGCGCGGATCGTTTTCTGGTCGACCTCGGGCCTGTGTTGCGTAGAGACGACCACCGTGTGCACGCGCACGGGGCGGTTGGCCTCGTATTCCACCGTCACCTGGGATTTCCCGTCGGGGCGCAGATACGGCACCTTTCCTTCTTGGCGCAGCCGAGCGAGCCCTTCGGTGAGGCGACGCGCGAGCGTAATGGGAAGCGGCATGAGCTCGGGCGTCTCGTCGCAGGCGTAGCCGAACATCATCCCCTGGTCGCCGGCCCCCTGCTCCTTGTCGGCCCCGCTGTCGACCCCCAAGGCGATGTCGGGAGACTGCTTATTGAGGGCGTTCACCACGGCGCAGCACTTCCCGTCAAAGCCGGTTTCAGGATCGTTGTAGCCGATGTCGAGGATGGTCCTACGCACGAGTTCCGGCAGGTCGATCGTCCCTTTCGAGGTGACCTCCCCGGCCACAAAAGCGATCCCGGTGGTGACGATCGTTTCGCAGGCGACGCGCGAGCGGGGGTCCTGCGCTAGAAAGGTATCGAGCACCACGTCCGAGATCTGGTCGGCCACCTTGTCCGGATGCCCCATCGTGACCGATTCCGACGTGAAGAGAAAATGTTGTCCCATCGAACCCCTCCGTGACCGTGACGATCCCCCCAGAAAAACTCCGACATCCGGAGCCGAGCTCGGCATTCTCCCCGGGGGCGCGTTGACCCCGCAAGGATTTTCATCGGCGGCCTGCCGGGCGCCCTTCCGGCAGAAGTCCCAAAATCCCCTGGGCGACGCGCGCGGAGGCGCCGCGGTTTTCCTCCACGAACCGGCGGGCGTTCTCTCCGGCGCGCCGGCGCGCCTCAGGGTTCCCCAGCCATCCCCCCAAAACGATCCGCAGCATCGCTGCGTCGGCCACTTCGACGCCCCCTCCAGCCGCCTGGAGCCCCTGGCACTCCGACCGGAACTGAAAAGCGTGGGGCCCCCAGGCGACCGGGACGCCGCAGACGGCGGGCTCGAGCACGTTGTGCCCTCCCACAGGCACCAGGCTCCCCCCCACGAACGCGGCATCAGCCTCGCGGTAGAGCGCAGAAAGTTCCCCCACCGTGTCCAAAAGAAGGATGTCAATCTCGGCCCCGATCGGACCCCCCTCGGCCAAGGCGGAGCGTTTGAGATGTGGCAAAGACCCCGCCGCCAGCAATCGGGCCGCTGCCGCAAACCGCTGGGGATGCCGGGGGGCCAGGACAAGCCGCATCGGCCCCTGGACGCGGATCCTCCCAAAAATCCCGAGAAGCGCCTCTTCCTCCCCTTCGTGTGTGCTTCCGGCAACCAGGAGAACCCCGCCCCCTTTCCAGGCCCGCACGCGCGAGAGCAGCCGCTCCGTTTCGCTAGATGCCGCGGGCGCCTGCACGTCAAACTTGAGGCCGCCGCACACCTCCACACGGTCCGCCGGGACTCCCAGCATCCTGAACCGACGCGCGGCTTCCGTATCGGCCGCCCAGACGCGTGTCATCGAAGGAAAGACGGCTCGGGTTAAAAGACGCGTCGCGAAACGCGACAGGCGCCGCGAGGTGCGATCTGAAACAGCGCCGCCTGCCACGGCGACGGGAATGGCGCGGCGGCTAGCGATCCGAAGAAAATTCGGCCAGAATTCCGATTCCACCAGAACGACCGCCGACGGAGCGATCCGATCGATCGCCCGGCTCACGGTCCACGAAAAATCGAGCGGAAATTTCAGCACGACGGCCGCCGGATAGAGCCTGCGCGCCTCGTCCCAGCCGGTCTCGGTCTGCGTCGTGATGACCCACGGAAGAGCCGGACGTGTCCGATGAAGCTCAGCTAAAAGCCCCCTCAAGGACCGGACCTCTCCGAGAGAGGCCGCGTGGAACCAGACCCGTCCCGCGGGGGCCGGGGGGAGTTCCGGATAGAAAGCAAACCGGTCAGCCAAGCGGTGTCGGTGGCGCTTGGCAACCGCCAACCTCCAGAGCCAGACAGGGAGCCCTAAAATAAAAACGGCCCCATAAAGAAGATCGAAAATCACCAGCCGATTCTAACACTGGAAACACCCGCCAAAAAAATCCTCGGAATTTTTAGATTTTTTTCGCGCGCGACCCCCTCCCAACGTCTCTTAATGTGTAGAGACCGGGGGAACGATCCCCCGCCGAAACATAAGGCGGAGATGACCGACACCCAGGATCTGGCGGCCCGGGCGATCTCGGGGGACGCGCAAGCGTTCGAAGGGCTCGTCCGCCAATACAGCCGCCTGGTCTGGGCGGTGATCTACGGGGAGATCCACGACCCCGGCTGGACGGAGGATCTGGTGCAGGAAACTTTTTTGAGAGCTTGGAAATCGATCGGGCAGCTCGAGAGCCCTTCGGCCTTCAAGCCATGGATGCTCTCGATCGCGAGGCGCCTGGCGTTTCGCCACCGGGAGCTGGCGCGTTCGACGCTAAGCTTGGCAAATGAGCCGGTGGCGCCGGCGCCGCGGCCGCTCGCCGAGGAGGACGAGGCGCCCCAACGGGTCCACGCCGCGATACAGAAACTTCCCGAGCGGGAACGCCTCCCGGTGATCCTGAGATTTTTAAATGGCATGAACCACGCGGAGATTTCCCAGACGCTTCAGCTCTCGAATGGGGCGCTCCGCGGGCTTCTCAACAGAGGAATGGCGCGATTGAGGCGCGAACTCGCCCCCTTGGCACGGGAAGGAGTCCTGGAATGACGCACGAGGAATTTGACGAGCGGATTGATGCGTACTTGAGCGGGGGCCAGAAAGGGAGCGAGCAGGCCGATTTCGAGGCGCACGCGTCCTCCTGCGACCGGTGCGCCAAAACCCTCGGCGCCGCGCGGGAGTTTGCGCGGTTTCTCTCGGGAGCGATCGAACCCCACGGCCCGCCGGAGGATCTGGACGCCCGGATCCTTGGCGCTATCAAAGCGGAAGGATTCCGGACGAAAAGGCGCTTCAAACTCCGCCCCCCCCCGATCCCCCGCTTCGTGAAGGTCGCGGCCGGCGCCCTCTTCGCCGTCGGCGTCGGGGCGGTCGCCAGTACTCCAGTGACTTCCTTGGAGTCTCTCAGGGCCGTCGCCAGTATCCAGAGTGACTCTCTCGAGTTTTTCGCAGAGGCAAAGGATGAGAAAGGAGGCCGCTTCAATTCAGAATGGGAGAGCACGGGCAAACAAACTCCCAGCAGAAGTGAAACAGAAAGAATCGAATGCGACGATGCATCAGAAGAACTTCAGGATTCTCCAACAAAGCAGATCGGAACCCTCGGCGAACTTTCCGTTCAAAAACGTCCTGGTGAGGTTTTAAAAACTGACTCGAACAGTGTCACCTTGACCGCGGATTTGGATTTTGCCACCCTCAGGGCTGATAAGGGACAAGAGACAAAAAAATCTGCCCAGATCAGGGCCGGTGACGCCGGCGGCAGAAAAGACGAAAATGAAAATAAGGTCGATCCGGCGGGTCGGGAGGCCCCCGACAACCGCAAGATCATACGGAGCGGGACGCTTGAGCTGGAGGTCGACTCCTTCGAAAAATCGTCCCACGCCGTCGATGCCGTCTTGAAAGACACGGGCGGGTATGTCGCCTCGTCGACGACGCAAAAACTCCCCAACGGAAAGGTGCGCGGGGAGATCACCGTGCGCGTGCCGGCCGAGCGGTTCGACGAGGCGCTCGCGCGCCTGCGGGAGCTGGGCGACGTGAAGAACCAGTCGCTCGGGGCGCAGGATGTCACCAAGCAGTATGTGGATCTCGAGTCCCAACTCCGCAACAAACGGACCCTCGAGGAGCGGCTTCTCGAGCTCCTCAAGAAATCGAAGGGGAACGTGAAAGAGCTTCTCGAGGTCGAAAAAGAGCTCGGGACCGTCCGGGCCGCGATCGAGCAGATCGAGGGGGAGTTCAAATATCTCTCGCACCGTATCGCCCTTTCAACTTTGACCTTGCGCCTGGCGGAAAAGGAGATCGGCCAGCCGTTCGAATACCTCCTCACACAGAGCGCCCAGGTGCGCCTGGCGGCCCACGATGTCCCGACCGCCTACGAGCGCGCCCAGGAGGTCGTGCGCCAGGCGGGCGGGGTGATCACCAACCGCAACCTCCAGCTCCTGCCCAATCACGCCGCCTCGGCCGTCCTCCAAGCGCGCCTCGACATGGACCGCTTCCCGCAGGCGGTCGAGGATTTAAAAAAACTCGGCGAGGCGGCCGAGGCCTCCGTAACCCAAGAGCAGCAGTCCATCGGCGGAGACCCCGACAAGGCCGCCCCTGGCGCTCCCGTCCGGAAGGAGCAGGCCACGATTCATCTTGCGATCCAGACCCCTCCCGAGACGGTGATGGTCACGGCGACGCTCGAGCTCGAGGCCGACAACGTCCGGACCGCCCATGAGGCGGCCCGCGGGATCGTGACCGCCGGGGGCTCGGCAAAGGTCCTGGGCGGGGGCCTCGAGGACACCCCCAACAGCTTGACGGGCAGGCTCGACGTGACAATCCCCGCCGTCGCCTTCCCAGAAGCGTTTGAACGCCTTAAAAATTTGGGAAAGGTCAAAACCACCGCGACGCGCCAGGAGGAGCCGACCGACAAGGCCCCCCTGCGGCGCGAGCTGGCACGGATCACCGTGACGATCAGGACCCCCGAGCGGATCGTGACGGAGGAGACGGGCTTCAAAGCGCTCTTCACCAAGACCCTCGCCGGGACCGTTCGGGGAATCACCTGGTCGGCGCGGATGCTGGTAGTGGGAACCGCCTACCTCGGCCCCTGGGCCGTGCTCCCTTGGGGAATCTGGAAACTGGCGCGGCGCAAAAAAGCAGCCGCTTCTTAAGGAGTGAATCGATGAAAGTATTCTTAAGCGCACTTTTTGTTTTGAACGTCGCCCTCTTATTCAGCTCCCACAGCCTGGGCGATGGGGGACCGTCGGATTTCAACTTTGATTTCAGAGACCCGCAGGATGTGGCCAACTGCAGCCTCATCATCTGGGCCAAGGCAAGCCTTGAAAAGGACGGCAAGGTTTCTTTTGAACCGATCGACACCTGGAAAGGAACGTACGACCTGAAAGCCTTTTCTCATACCACGCCGGAGGGGCGCTATCTCGCTCCTCAAGGATATGCCGAGGACGTTACAGACGGTCAGGAGGCCGTCCTTTTCTTCACCTCTCTCAATCAACCTGCACCGGGGAAACTGAGCTCCCCTTGCGCCGTCTATCCGGTGAAAAACGGCAAGGCGATCTATGCCTATATGGAGCCCTCGGGCGTCATGGCCATCGGGCTGGATGAACTTCAAAAAATCATCCGAAAATCCACCCTGCCCGAGGCGATGGCGCGCGGCGTTCTTCTTCAAACCGTGGCGTCAATCCTGCCTCGCCTAGAATGCAAAGACGGACGCCAATCGCCTTCGGCTGACGAGATCCGGCAGGCTGTGTCTGAGCTCGGCGCTGACCTCCTGGAGACGCGCCAGGCGGCTGGGCGGCGCCTTCTCGCCTGGGGGGTCGCGGATCCCGACCCCATCCTTTCCGCGTTGCCGACCGACGACAACGATTTGGAACGCCAGCGCCAAGCCGACGCTCTGCGCCAGCAGATCCCGATGGGACGCCGCCGGCAACGCCTCTTGGCGATCGCGGGAGACAATCCCGCCTGGGCCGAAAAAATATGGAATTGCCTAGAAGATCCCGAGGCGCACAAGTTGACCCCTCCCTTCGGGAATCTGCCTTTCCTGAAATTCCGCGAGAATGTTCAACACTGTCCCTATGGAGCGGAGGCGATCGCCGTGTTCCTGGCGCACGAGGAACGGAACACCAAGCGGTTGGCCTTGACCCTCCTGGGAGAATTGAAGCAAAAAAAATACGCCGCCCAAATCGCGGGGAGCCTGGATGATCCGGATCCCCAGGTGCGTTTCTCTGCCGTCTTGGCGCTGGGAAATTTGAAATCGCGCGACGAGATCCCGGCGCTCGCCAAGCGCCTCGCCGATCCCGACGCGACCGTGAGATCTTAGAAACTATCCCAAAACTCCTGATCTGCAGGCGCGCCGATACCACAGCAGGGCGCAAGCCAGCTGGATGAGGCCGCGGTAGTTCTCCGGGTACTT
>SBBH01000052.1 GCA_005239795.1 Planctomycetales bacterium | reverse complement strand
CTCCGCGGGGAGGTGCGCGACGGCATCGGGAGGGAAAGAAGGCATCCGGCTCATGTTACTTCCGGGGAATTCTCTTGGAAAGGTCCACGCTCGACTTTTTCGGGGCGGCCACCGGAAAATCGAGGGGCCGTGCGGAAATAATTTCTGTATTAACAAAATGGCCCATTGCAACAGAGTCCACAAGTCATTTTCGCGCGAATCCTTAGCATGAGAGCTCTCGGAGAGGACCTTGCGGCGTGCTGTCGGCTCGACCCCCCGGTTCAGCGTCTTGCGCGGATCGCCCAGTCGTTTCTTAAGGCGGCCGATCCGGACGCCATTCTGGCCGCGGTCCGCGGGGCGGGGCTCCTGCCGCTTTTTTACGAGCGGGGGAGGGCGCTTAAGTATGTGTGGCCCGGGGATTTCGAGGACGCGGCGCGCGCCGCCTATGCGGCGAGCCTCACGCGCGCCGCGATGGAGGATCTCTTGGCCGGGCGATTCCTCGCCGCCGCGCGGGAGGCGCCGGCGCGCGTGATTCTTCTCAAAGGGATCGCCCTGCGCCAGCGCGTTTATCCGGACCCGGCGGTGCGCCCGATGGCCGACCTTGACGCGTGGGTCCATCCGGCGGATCGGGACCATTTGCATGAAGCTCTTCTGGCGGCGGGATATCGCCTCCGGGACGGGGCGGAGGCGTATCGCGCGATCCGCCGGTGCGGATGCGACACGGTTTATCTGTCGAGTCTCGAAAACCATCCGCTCGATCTCCATTGGGGATTCCACCATTTTGAGCGCTACCAAGGGGCGTGGCAGATCGATCCGGACCGGCTCTGGTCGGATTCTGTGAGCGACCCTTCCCGGCCGGGGGTCCGGTACCTGCCGCTTGATCTGGAACTTTTGCATCTGGCGTTTCACGCAGGGGCCGGACACGGCTTTCGGGGGGGAGTTTGGCGTATGGACCTCTGGGAGTGGCTCGCGCGCTGGGGCGGAAGCTTGGATTGGGATGAAACATGGCGAAAGGGGGAGGCCCTAAAAGCCTGCACGAGCCTGGCCTGGGCGGTCCGGCTCCTGGCGCGTTCGCACGGCCGCGCGGTCCCCGCGTCCGTGGCCGAGAGGCTTGACCGGCGCCTCGGTTGGGAGCGCCTCGCCACCGGCGCGATGGAGAGCTTCCTCCCGTTGCCGAAGAGAAAACCCACTTTCTCTCAACGCTTCCGCGAGCTGGCCTGCGTGGAGAGAGGCGCACCCCGGGCCGAGGCCGTCTGCCGGGGGCTTTTTACGTCGGCGGCCCTTCGCGCCTTTCACGCGGCGCGCCGCCGCCATTACCTGACGCAGGCCGCCGGCGGGGTTTAGGCGGCCGCTCTGTTTGCGGCCCTGTCGGCGGTCGCGGTGTTGATCGTCGTTCGTTGTTCGTGATTCGTGGTTCGCAGGAAAGATCCTTTCAGCAAACGACGCATTCCAATCCACGATTCACGAACCACGATCCACGAAGGCATCGGCCGCCTCGGTGGGCCTGTCTGCCGTGCCATCTCGGACGGATGGAGGTACGGCACAGGCAGGTCCCATCGCCACCTCGGCGGCCCCTCTTTCTTTGGGTGACCGGAGGCGGGAAGCGGTCGCTGTTTCTGTTGTGAAGAACGCGGGCCGAAAGAAAAAGCCGTCCCGAAGGGACGGCGACACCTCTGGGGGTGGGCGGGGGAAGTTTTGTTGTTTTTTTATCCGCGCCGGTGCTTCGCAAGGAAGTGCGCGGCCCGGGGCGGGAGCCTTTTCGCGGGCGTGCCCGCCTTCACTTCGTGCCGGCGGGTCCGCCGGAGCGGCGAATCCGCGTAGGCGGATGCCGCAGGCTGGGATGCGGACTTCTGCCAAAGGGGAAATCTCGCGCCAGGTCCATCCCGGCCGTCGCCTGCCTGCACCGCGCAGTCACAATGTGAGTACGGCGCGGCAGGCAGGCGGCACTCGAACGACCTGCCTGCCGCGACGCATTCGAACCCCGGACGAACGCGGCGCAGGCAGGGCCGGACCCTGGGAGACAGTCTGTCCGGCGAGTGTCCCGCGAAAAAGAGGCGCCCGCCTACGCCCCTTCAGGGCTACGGCGGGTCCGCCGTAACTGACAAAGTCAGTGAAGGCGGAAACCGCCACAAGGGCTGCCACTGGCCAGGTATTCCTGAGCGGCAACGGCCGGAAGGAGTGCGTCTACACGCTTCCATTGGGGTAGAGTCTCCCGCTTCGTACAATCGTCCTCCGGCGTGATCGACTTGAGCGTTTTGTGGCGGATCGTCCGGCGCCGCCGGACGGTGATCTTCTCCCTGCTCGCCGCATTCCTGGCCCTGTCCGGAACGTATTACGCCACACAGCCGCAGCTTTACGAGGCGACGGGCCGGATCGCCTTCACCGACCCGATGCAGCCGCTCATGGAGGCGTTGGACCTCTCGAGAGAGGAGGCGCTCGCCTACCGCGTCCGGCTCCTGACGACCCGAAGCCCGAAATCTGCGAGCTGGCGGCGCGCGGGCTCGCCGGGGCGACGAAGGAATCCTTGAACCGCGCCATCGTGATCGACGAAGAAGCCCACGAGTCGCTTGTCAACATCCGGTGCGTCGACACGGACCCGGCCCGGGCGGCGGCTTCCGTAAACGCGTTCGTGGAGGCGTTCAGCCAGTACGACCAGCACGAGATCAAGAAGGAGACCGCGACAACCCAGAAGCTCATCGATCAGGAGATCGACCGGGTGAAGCAGGAGGATCTGGTTCAGGCGATGAACCGCCTCCAAGAGTTCCGCGAGCAGAACGTCCAGTACAAGCGTTGGGAGTTCGTGCGCCTGGATCTCGAGCGCCTCTCCCAGATCGAGGCGGGCCGCTACGAGTCCCTGATCGAGATCGACGAGGCCGAGCGCGAGGCGTCGGCCCTCGAGGCGCGCCTGGCCGATTTCATCCGCGTCTGCGAGCGCGTGATCTCGGACAAGAAGAGCCGCCTGCCCCCCGAGCGGCGCCTGGCCCAGATCCTGATGGAGGAGGGGCTCCCCGGCGAGAATCTTCTGGCGATCTTGAACCGGCGCGTTTCCAGGGGGGGCGTCGACACGCTGGCCGGAACGAGGCGCGTCCAGATCGAAAAGGAGCTGGAGGGGCTTCGGGAGGAGCACCAAAGGCTGCTCCGGCTTTTCACGCCGACGCACCCGGACGTGCAGGCGTTCGCGAAGCGGATCGAGGCGTTCCAGGGGGTGCTGGCCGAAGTGACCCAGGAGGAAGGAGATGGAGAGGGTCCTGCGCAGCCGGTTTGCCGACTACGACCAGCTGGTGCGCTTGACGGAGCGCAAGACCCTCTTGAAGGCGGAGCTGGCGCGCCGCGAGGAGATGGCCAACAGTCTGCGTCAAAAGATGGGGACCCTTTCGGGCGAGCAGGTGGAGTACGCCAACCTCCTGCGCAAGGTGGAGCAATGCCGGGAGCGGATCAGCACCCTGCTCGACCGGAAGGTGGATTTGCAGATCCAGATGGGATGGATTTCGGGGAATGTGACCTTGCTCGAGAAGGCGGCCCGGGAGGCGGCCCGGCCGCTTGAGCGATTCCCCGTCGGGTCGGTCGTCTTTTGGGGTTTGCTGGCGATTGCCGGCATCGCCGGAGCGGTCTACTTCGTCGAGGTTTCCGACGACACCTTCAAGGCCGACTTCGACGTCACACGGGCCGCCGGGGATGTTCCGCTCCTGGGGGTGGTTCCGTGGGCGCCGCAGGAGCAAGACCGGCTTCTCTGGTTCCATCCGTACCGCAGCCCCCTGCGCGAGGAGTTCAGCCGGATCACCGCGTTCCTCCTGCCGGGGCAATGGCCTAAGGCGCTGATGGTGACGTCGTGGGACGAGGGAGCGGGGAAATCCACGGTCGCCGCGAACCTCGCCGTCGCGTTTGCGCACAGCACCTATGCCGCGACGCTGGTGGACCTCGATCTCTATAAGCCTGTCCAGCACCTTCTTTTCGACGTCCCGTCTGACCCAGGGGTGTCAATGCTGATGCGGGAGCCGCGGCCTGAGAACCCCGTCGAACTGTTTGAAACACTCGCCCGGCGCCTGGCGCTTCCGATGCGCGCCGGAGAGATGGATCTCATCCCGGCCGGCCAGCTCGAGGAGCAGTCCCCCTCGGGATTGGCCCGGGATCCTTTTTTTGCGGAATTCTTGGCGGGGCTCAAATCCCGCGGCGACGTGGTGCTCTACGATACGCCGCCTTTGGCCGGGTCGGCGATGGCGCTTGCCATGGCCTCCCACGTCGACGGGGCGATCTTGGTCGTGGAGGCGGGCGTCACCACCCGGCGCCAGCTCCAGGAGGCTGGCGCCCTGCTCAAGAAAGTCGGGTGCCCCCTTGTGGGGCTTGTCCTCTCCAAGAGCCGGGATTCCCTGCCGGGCCGCGGTTAGGATTTGTGCAAGAATAACAGCAACGATTCTCAAGCAAGGACCCCTCTTCCGGCGGCCGCTCTTATCGTGGCGGTCAGCTTTCCGAAGCTTCACTGAAGGAGAGTCGCGGTTGGCGGCATCCGTCGCCTCGCGGTCGCCGGGGACGCTCGTCGGGAAGGACAATGCGCGCACCCCTCCTCGCTGCAGTCGGCTGGCGGTCTCGCCGACGCCATGAACGTCGGCTCCGAGTTTAGTTGTCGGCGGCGAGACCTGGCCGACAGCCCCCGGACGACCGCTCGGCGCCGTCTGCCCGTTGCCAACCGCTCCCGCCCCGGCGTTGATCGTGATTCGTGATTTGTGGTTCGTGGTTCGCAGGAAAGATCCCTTCGGTGTTCCGATCCACGATTCACGAACCACGATCCACGAAAAGGTATCGGCCGCTCCGGCGGGGCCTGTCTGCCGTGCCATCTTGAACGGATGGAGGCACGGCACAGGCAGGTCCCGATCCCCGCCTCGCAGCCTTTTTCCTTATTCGGGTCGGAGACTGCTTCTGTTCTTTTGAGAGGCACCGGGCCGCGGTTAGGTGGTTTCCACGCGATGATCCGTTGGGTGCCTTGAGGTTTTCACGCTATTCTTGCGCAGTCTGTTTGCTTAAGCCGCGGCGGGGTGCCGCGCATAAGGCGCCGTGCGGAAATAACTTCTGTGTTTGATCGGAGGACTCTCGGAATATGAACGAATATCTCAGAGATCTTGCACGGGAGATCCTTTCGTCTAACTCCTTTCCGCACGGCGCCTTATATAGGATTCGCGCGAAAAAAATGGAATGGAAAGACAACGGCACCAAAACAACTCATTGCAATAAAAAACAGAAGTTATTTTCGCGCGAATCCTAAGGAAGGCGCCAAGCGCATGAGGGGATCGTATCTCAGGGTTTTTCTAGGGAGTTGGGCGCTCGCGGCCTCGTGCGCCGCCTCGGAGGCATCGCGCCAGGCGGTGCAGGAGGGGATCGGGGCGCTCGAAAGGAAAAGCTACGAGAGCGCCCTGGCATCGTTTTCCAAGGCCGCCGCGGCGGATCCCCGCGACGGCGCGGCGTTTTTCTACAAGGGATTCGCCCTCAACCAGCTGGGCCGCTCGAACGAGGCGCTCGCGGCGCTCGCCGAGGCCCAGGCGCTGGGAGGGGGGCATGCCGACCTCCCTTTTGAGCAGGGGCGCTCTCTCTTCCGGCTCGGGCGTTGGTACGAGGCCGCCCAGATGATGGAGCGCTACGAGGAGGCCGTCCCCGGCCGGGCCTCCACGAGCCTCTATCTGGGGCGCGCCTATTTCTTTCTGGGGGACCTGACCCGGGCGGAGCGGAATTTCAAGGAGGCAATCCGGCGCGATCCGTCCCTCGCCGCGTCCCTGGCGGAATTCCTGGCGCTGGTCGATCGCTACCGCGCCGATCCCGCCTGGGGGCATCGCCTCACCGCTTACTTGAGGCGGGAGATCACCGGCGAGAAGGAGCTGACGGAAGAGGAGGAAATCGCGGCGGCCCTCGCGGCACTGAAAGCGGCCGCTCCCGTCGAGGGGCACAGCACCTTGAATGCGACCGTGCACATAGAGGGAGGGTACAACTCGAACGCCATCGTCCTGGGGGTGGGGCGCGAGCTTCCGCAGGGGGTTCCTCAGAAGCACGCATTCTTCGCCCGCGAGAGCCTGACGCTGCGCCATGCCTGGGCGATGCGCGCCGGCGCCGGCGCGTCGCTCGCCTACACCTACACGCGGACCGATTTCGAGACCTTGGACGAGATCGCCCAGGACGACAACCTCCTGACGTTCGATCTGCGCCGGAGGTTCGGGGAGCATTTCGGCGCGGCGGTGCGCGCCACCGAACGGTACACCCAGGTCGACCGCTCGGGGTTCTGGAACCACGTGGCGTTGCGCCCATCGGCGGCGTTCTGGCACGCGGGGGATGCCGTGGCGGAACTGTCCTGGGAGCATGCCCGACTCTCGTATTTTCCGTCGGTGGCTGAGGCGCTCGACCGGGACGGCGCCTCGGACACGTTGGCCCTTACCGAATACTTGACGATGTTCCAGGGGAAGGTGAAGCCGCGGGCGGGGGTGTCCCTAGGCCGCAACCGCACCGACGGAAGCGATTTTGATTCCAAGGTTTTCACCGCCTGGGCCGGCGCCGCGCTCCCTTTGCCGGGGGAGATCACGGTCGACGTTGCCTATGCCGCGAGCCGCGAGCGGTTCGATCATCCCAACACCCTTCATGACCCCGCCTTCGGGGAGCGCCGTAAGGACACCGTGGAGTTCGTCGATCTGCAGATGCGCCGGCCGTCGTGGAGGGGAGCGGAGGGAAGTATCCGCTATACCCTGACCGATACGGGATCGAATGTGGGAATTTACCAGTACGATCAGTCTATTTACTCTTTTTCAATTGACGTAACGTTCTAATATTTAATCGGTTGTATCCGAATATTATTTTTTATGAAAATAAAGACTGAATATTTTTGAGCCGATGTTGTTAGAATAACGGCCATGCTTAAAGGCACGATGTCCAAAGTGGGGTGGGCTCTTGGGGTTCTTTGCTTGGCCGGGATTTCCTTTGTTCAGGCGGATCCTTCAGGAGCGGGAGGTCCACCAGTGGGGGGAGGCCCTGTAGAACCACCGGTAACCCCTCCCGGACCAGGAGCGGTGACTCAGCCAATCATCCCT
>SBBH01000087.1 GCA_005239795.1 Planctomycetales bacterium | reverse complement strand
GCCGGGGACGCTCGTCGGGAAGGACAATGCGCGCACCCCTCCTCGCTGCAGTCGGCTGGCGGTCTCGCCGGCGCCCTGAACATTGGTTCCGAGTTTGATCATCCGCGGCGAGACCTGGCCGGCAGCCCCCGGACGACCGCTCGGCGCCGTCTACTTATAAACAACCGCTCCCGCCCCGGCGTTGGTCGTTGTTCGTGATTCGCGGTTCGTGTCAAGCGGCGCATTTCGATCCACGATTCACGAACCACGATCCACGTTGGAAAGTGATCTAACGCCACAGGGGTTCGTCAGGAGCCTTCAGGTCATCGGGCTGGACGCCGCGCTCAGTCAGACGAGCGCGGACCGTTTCCGCCTCCTCGGCCGGCCGCCCTGCCTTCGCGAGTGCCGCCAGGAGGTTGCGCAGGGTCGGGATCGCCTCGGCGGAGGAGCCGTCCGCGGCCAGGGTCTCTTCATAAAGTCGGATTGCTTCCTCGTGTCGGCCGGTCGTCGCGCACAGGTTGGCGATGTTGTTTAAGACCACGGGATCTCCGGGGCGTAAGGCCAGGAGGTAGCGCCACCATTCTTCGGCTTCTCGTTCTTTGCCGGAGCGCGCGAGCGAAATCGCCAGGAGGTTCACCGCCACCAGGTCGTCAGGGCGTTCCCTGAGGTAGACCTCTAAGTGCATCGCCGCGATCTTGTGTTCGCGGCGGGCCGAGAAGAGATTGGCCAGATTGAAAAGTGCGTCGGAGTTGGCCGGATCGGCCGTGAGCGACTTCTGATAGGCGATGACGGCGCCGGCGCCGTCACCGATCTCGTAGAGAGAATGGCCGAGGTTCGCGAGGACCGGCCCGTAGGAAGCGCTTGCGGGACGCGCCTCGTCCAGGGGCACGCCGTGGTCCAGGCCCAGCGACGCGCGGTAAGGGTGGATGGCCCGTCTGTAATCTTTTTGTTCGTGCAGGGCCTCGCCCAGGTTGGCCAGGACGCGCGGGCTCGTCGGCGTCCATCTCTCGTTGTCGCTCCAAGCGTGAAGGAGGGAGCCCCGCCGGGCGAGGAGCCATCCTCCCTGCAGGACGAAAAAGGCGAGGAAGAGGGCCAGGAGCCTCGCGCCCGCTCGCCGGCTGAACCGCTCGCCGACTGTTTCAATGCCGCACGAGAGCGCAAACGAGAATGCCGCAAGGGCGAGATACGCCCGGCTGTCATTCCGGACATCCAAGAGCGGCGCGAGCGACGTCGGCGCGACGGCCACCAGGAACCACGCCAGGAAGAAAGCGGCCGCGGGGCGGCGGTCCTTGAGGCGCACGGCCAGGAACACCATCGCCCCCAGGAGCAGGACGCCCGGCATCCAGGGGGAGGCTCCGGGATCGATGTGTGCGTCGTGGTCGATTCGCAATCCCCGGGGGAAGGGCAACAGCGCGGCGTAGGCCGAGAGGGCACCAGGCTGCGCCGCCAGATATCCGATCCAATCCGTCTGGCGGGCCAGCGCCGCCACCGGCTTGTAGAGCGCGAGCGCCAGAGCCGCCGCGCCAGCCGCCAAGACGATCCCTCCGCCTTTTTGGAAGGAGGTTCGTTGCCGGAGGAAGAGCCCTCCCGCCAGGAGCAAGAGACCCGCGGCGGAGGGCTTGGCCCAAACCGAGAGGATCGCGCAGGCGAGGCCCGCGACCGCGTCGCGGAGGCGCTTTGATTCTCCCCAGCGCCAGGCGTTCAAAAAAGCCGCCAGGAAAAAGAAGGAGGCCATGAGATCCGCGCGGGCCGAAATGGTCCCGGCGACGGTCAACGCCAGGGGATGGACGGCGAAGAGAAGGGCTCCTCCGAAGGGGACCCGCTCGGCCGCCTCCGGGTTGAAATGGGGGGCCAAGATCGGGAGCATGCGCTGCCCACCCCGGTAGAGGCACCAAGCAATCCCCAGGTGGAAGAGGGCGTTGACGAAACGGAACCCGGCGGGCCAGGCCCCCCACAGCGTGTATTCCAGGGTGTGGAGCGTATAGACCGGGGCCCGGTGGATCGTGAACCATCCCCAGACGATGTTCGCCGGCTCGCGCAGGCGGGGATTCGCGAGGACTGTCGGGAAGTCATCGAAAATAAAAGGGTTCCCCAACCCCCAAGCCAAGAGGAACGCCGGCAGGGCTGCCAGCGCCACGGCCCGGCGCCAGGAGACGCCGCGATAAAAAATGTCCTGAGCGTTCACAGGGGATCCAGGGTCACAAGCGGCATTCCCGCCTCAAACGTCGCGCCCGGCGCGCCATGAACCTTGCGGACGCGCCCCTTGCGCTTGGCGCGGATCTCGTTCTGCATCTTCATGGCTTCTAAAACCGCCAGGAGGTCGCCGGGTTTGACTTCGTCTCCTTCGCGCACGGCGAGGCGCACCAGGAGCCCTGGCATGTGGCACCGGATGACCGGGTCGGTGTCGCCCCGCAGGGCGGCGCCCGGGCGCGCCCCCAGGGGCGCGTCGAATGCGTAGGGGAGGGCGCGCCCCCCGATCCGGACGACGCCGCTCTCAGCCGAATCCACCTCCGGTTCGATCCGCACGACATATCGGGCGGCGCCGATTCGGATACAGAAGTCGCGGGACGCCTCCGGCGGGGAGT
>SBBH01000043.1 GCA_005239795.1 Planctomycetales bacterium | reverse complement strand
GTTGCTGCGGCGACGCTCACGAGGCTGGGCCCCAGGGCGGAGACGATCGCGATCGCGAGCACCAGTCCCGGAAACGCCGTGAGGATGTCCATCGGCCGCATGAGGAAGCGGTCCCACCCCTCTCCCGCGTACCCGGCCGCAAGCCCCGCGGGGACCCCCAGCGCCGCCGAGAGCAGGACCGCCGCTAAGGCCGCGCCGAGCGTCCGTGTCGAGCCGGCCAGGACCCGCGCCAGGCAGTCGCGCCCCTGGTCGTCGGTCCCCAAGAGATGCGGCCATTCCCCGGGAGGGAGGCTCGCGGCCTCGGGCGACAGGCGCACCCGCTCCGGGTCGAGCGCGGGCCAGGCCTTCGAAAAAAGCGGCCAGGCGAGCCCGGCCGCGGCCGCCGTCAGCGAGAGCCCCGTGAACATGACCCCCAAGCGCCAGGCGAGGCGGCGTTTTCTTTTCATAAGGGGCGCAGGCGCGGATCAATCCGCGGGTGGAGGGCGTCCACGGTGACATGGATCATGAGGAAGACACCGCAGGAGAGGAGCACCATTCCCTGGACCACGGGATAGTCGCGGGCCGTCACCGCCTGATAGAAGAGGGTTCCGAGGCCCGGCCAGGCAAAGACGGTTTCCGTTAGCACCGCGCCTCCCAGAAGGTATCCCGCCTGGAGCCCGAGGGCCGTCCAAACGCCCACGGCGACATTCCGAAAGACGTGCAGAAACAGGAGCCGCGCCGGCGGGATCCCGCGCGCGCGCGCAGCCAAGATGTAGGGCTGGTCCAGGATCTCGGCGACGCCGCTGCGGGTGAGTTTGGCCACTGCAGCCAAGGGGACGGCGGCGAGCGTCAGGGCGGGGAGCGCCAGATGCGCCGCCGTCTCTCCCAGCCGCGCCGCATCCAGCGTGAGGAAGCTTTCCAGGAAGAAGAAGGGGGTCGTGAAAACCGCCTCCGACATCTCAGACCGGCGTCCGGCGAAGGCCAGAAAGGGGATGCCCCCCAGGACTTTTATCAGTATCAGGGCATAGCCGGTGACGAAAATCGGCACCGAGACGCCCGTGATCGATACCGCTCCGGCGGCCGCGTCGAGGAGCGTGCCCCGGCGCGTTCCGGCGAGAATCCCCAGAGGGATCCCTGCCAGGATCGCGATCGCGAGGGCCGTCCCGGCGAGCTCCGCCGTGGCGGCCAGGCGCTCGGCGATCTCCATCGTCACGGGGCGGCTCGAGGCGATCGATTCTCCGAGGTCGAAAGAGGCGAGGTTTTTCAAATAGGCCAGGTATTGCGTGGGAAGGGGGCGGTCGAGGTCCCAGCGCCGGCGGATCCGCTCGATCAGGGCCGGGTCGGCCCGTTCCCCCGCGAGCGCCGCGGCCGGGTCGCCGGGGATCGCCCGCAGGAGAAAGAAGACCACCGTGGCCGCTCCCCACAGGGTGAAGAGGGCGCCGGCCAAGATTTTTGCGTATCGCACGCGGCGATTGTACAAGCTTTTCAACACTCCCAGCGCTCAACGTGTTGCATCTTTTGGACCTGGGGACACTCCTCCGGCGCCCGACTTGCCGC
The DNA here is from genome assembly GCA_005239795.1 of Planctomycetales bacterium. Classification (GTDB taxonomy): domain Bacteria; phylum Planctomycetota; class SBBH01; order SBBH01; family SBBH01; genus SBBH01. The sequence continues at coordinate 8,213 of SBBH01000043.1, read as the reverse complement.
GTCTGCCGGGCCCCGGTAGAGTTCTTTCGTGATGGGCGTGGTTCGAGCGATCGCGCGGCAGACGGCGCGGGAGATCCTCCACGGGGGCCTCTTTTTTGGTCTGGCGGCGCTGGCCGCGGCGCTTGTCTTTTTTTCTCAGTTTCTCCCGTTTTTCGGAGAGTCCGAAAGCGATGTGAAACTCGTCAAGGATATGGGGTTCGCCTCGGTGGTCTTGGCCGGCGGGATCCTCGCGGTGCTCTACGCGAGCTCGGCGCTGGCCGAAGAGATGGAAAACCGAACGGCGCTCATGGTTTTGGCCAAGCCTGTGACCCGCGCGCAGTTCGTCGTGGGAAAATACCTGGGGATCCTCGGGGCCGAGGTGCTTTTTTTTGCCGTGGTGGGAAGCGTTCTCGTCTTCACGGTCTGGCACAAGGAATCGTATGTCGAGGCGGTGTTCCGTTCCGCCCCCTTGGATCCGGCCGTGTTCCAGGGGATCCTTTTGGCGTATGTGGAGGTCGCGGTGCTGGCGGCGTTTGGTGTGGCCTTATCATCGTTCCTTTCCGCGGCGCCGGCATCGGCCGCGGCGGCCCTCGTTTTCGTGGGAGGGCATGTGGGAAACGCTCTGCCTCTCGCGACGTCTGGTTTCGGAAATTTTCTATGGGCTTGGTTCCCGGACCTGGCGCTTCTCCGGATCTCGGACGCTTTGGCTCTAGAAATCCGCATTCCCTGGTCGCATGTGGCGCTGGCGGGGTTTTATGGCGCTCTGATGAGCGTCTTGGCCTTGACCGTGGCATGCTGGCGTCTGGATGTGAAGGACGCGGCATGAAATACGGTCTCCTGGGGGACATCCATGCGAACTTCTTCGCGCTAGAGGCGGTCTTGGGGGAGCTCGCTCGGGAGGGGGTTGACGCCTACTATCATGTGGGGGATGTGGTCGGCTATGGGGCGCAGCCTTCGGAGTGTCTGGCCAAGCTCCAGGAGATCCGCTGTCACGTCGTCTGCGGCAACCACGACGCGGCGGTGGTGGGGACGTTAGATCAGTCGTATTTCAATCCGTTTGCGCGCGAGGCGGTCCTCTGGACCCGCTCGGTCCTTTCCGCGGACGAGATGCGCTACCTTGCGCGCCTCCCGATGGTGAGTTTCTTCGACGATTTCACGCTGGTGCACGGCACCCCCTACGAGCCGGAGATGTACCACTATCTTCAGTCGATCCCGGAAGCGGAGCGGTCGTTTCCCGCCATGGACCGCCCGCTCTGCATCGTGGGACATTCGCACGTGCCGGTGGCGTTTTTCGGGGGAAAGAGCGTGAGCTACACACTGGATCCGGTGGTTCCGGTCGACCCGAAGGGGCGTACGCTCGTCAATATCGGAAGCGTCGGACAGCCCCGCGACGACGATCCGCGCGCAGCCTATGCCGTCTACGATACCCAGGCGAAAACCGTCACCATCCAGCGCGTCGCCTACGACGAGGAAGCGGCGGCCGAATCGATCCTGGCGGCGGGTCTGCCGGAAATCCTGGGCGAGCGCCTGCGCTGGGGGCGGTAGTGGCACCCCGCAAAACGCTCAGGGTTTTTCGGCCAGATAGACCGGTCGGATCGACGAGAACCGCTTGTAAGGATTCCCCTGGAAATCACCGAATACCTGGATCCGCCGGAGGCCGCACTTTCTCATCAAAGTGACCATCTCGTTTTTTGTATAGAGGCGCGTATACGTCGGGGAGGCTTCTCCCTGACCTGTCTTCTGGTCGATCAGTATAAAGATCGTTTTCGCCACCTTGGCCTTACGGTCATATTGTCTGACCTCGGCGGAGAAGAGATCCTGTTCATCCTTCCAGGAGACGGTCTTGAAATTCCTCTTGAGGAAATCCCGATCGATAAGATGAAACGCGATCCGGCCGCCGGGCTTCCATGCGGAAGTGAGCTCCCGCATGACCTTTTCATTGGCCACATCTGTTGGGAAATAGCCGAAGCTTGTTCAGAGGTTCACGACCGTGTCGAACCGGCCCCGATAGCGTGACAGCTTGGACATATCGGCGCGCCGCAACGTGACGCTGTGCCCCGCGCAATTCTTCCAGGCGTATGCAAGGCTGTGGCGGCTGATATCGAGCCCCGTCACGGAAAGCCCTCTTCTTGCGAATTCCTGTGCGTGCCGCCCGGCTCCACAAGGGATGTCCAGGATCGTCTGTCCCGGCCGAAGACCCATCTGCCGAACCAGGAAATCCACCTGTTCCTTGGCTTCTCGGTGCCTGAATGGCGCATCCAGCGTCCACTTCACTCACAGATCGTTGTAGAAGTGGCGGTACCATCCCCGGGCAGGCGATTTCATGCTCATTGCAGAGGCGCGACAGATCCTTTGTCTTACTGCGGCGCGTTCGCGCGCTCGATGAACTCTCCCGAGCGTGTGTCGACCTTCACGTATTCGCCGGGATTCACAAAGAGCGGCACCTTGACGGTGAGCCCCGTCTCGAGCTTTGCGGGTTTGAAGACGTTCGTGGCGGTGTTGCCGCGCACGCCGGGTTCAGATTCGGCCACCCTGAGGATGACGGAGGTGGGGAGATCGATCGTCACCGGCTTCCCCCGATACAGCTGCATCTTGACCTTGTCATTCAGGCGCAGATAGGGGATGGAGCTCGCCACGAGATCCCTCTGGACGAACATCTGGTCATAGGTCTCGGTGTCCATGAAGCAGAAGTTGTCCCCCTCGGGGTAGAGATATTCCATCTCGCGGGTTTCGAGTTCGGCGAACTCCACCTTGTCGGTCGAGCGCATCCGGCGGTCGTGCGAGATCCCGGTCTTGATGTTCCGGAGCGTCGCCTGGACAAAAGCGCGCAGATTCCCGGGCGTCCGGTGCTGGCAGTCGAGGACGAGAAATAGGTCGTCCCCTTCCACGATCACGGCTCCTTTGCGGATGTCGTTGGCGGCGGCCATTGGGGAAAGTGGTTAGGATTCGCGCGAAAATAACTTCTGTTTTTTATTGCAATGAATTGTTTTGGTGCCGTTGTCTTTCCATTCCATTTTTTTCGCGCGAATCCCATATAAGGCGCCGTGCAGAAAGGAGTTAGGCAAAAAGATCTCCCGTGCAGGATCTCTGAGATATTCGTTCATAGTCCAAGAGTCCTCCGATCAAACACAGAAATTATTTCCGCACGGCGCTTTAGGGATTCGTGAAAAGAGGTCGCAGTTCCCATCTGAGGTCATTTTTTCTCCTTTTTCTTTTCGGGGGCGGCTTCCCCCGCCTTGGCCCCTTCGGCTCCCTTGGCGGCGGGTTTTTGGATCTTGCCCAGCCTCCGCTGGAACATCTTGAGCTTGTTGTGAAACAGCCGGATCCGTTCGGCCGGGGCCCCGGCCTTGATCTTGGCGGCCATGAGCGCCTTGTATCGTTCGACGCGTTTCTTCAGGGCTTCGGCATCCATGCGGCTCCTTTGCTTTCAGGGTTAGTCGTCCGCCGACGCGGCGGCCTTCGATTTTGGTTTGGCCTTGGCAGGTTTGGCGGTTCGGATCTGGCGCCAGATCGCAGTGAAGACCACAATCAAAAGAAGCGAAATACCCAGCCCCGCGATGATCCCGGTATCCCGGGGATTCTTTTGGACAAGCGTCATGACTCCGCGAGCGATATTCCAAAACGGCTCTGTCCCGCCCCCCTGCCGCTCAGCGGCCGCCGCCGCCCCCAGCACCGTGAAGGATCCGAGGCTGGCTGTGAAGAGGAGCGCTGTGATCCCCCGGATCAAAAACGCTCCTAGGGCGAGCGCGATCCCTCCCCCTCCCAGAAGCACGAGATGCGCCGCAGGTTTTCCGCCCAGGATGAAAAACGCCGACTGGAAGAAACAGATGGCGGGGTTGGCGCTCGTTCCCGTCCAGGCGGCGGGGTGGGTCAACTCGATCGCTAGGTATGTTCCGAGGCTGGCGGCGCCCAGGACGACGAGGAACACCCCCAGGGGATAACGGAGGAAACGCATGGACGGGGCATCGTATCGGTGCGGTTTTTGGTCGACAAGCGGATTCGGGGAGCGCCGGCCGCAGATACAATGGCCGCTTTCCATGGTAAGGAGGAAAAGGGCGGGAAGGATTGTGCGGGAGGCTAGGAGGGTCGCGCCGCAAGCCGCCCGGATGATGGACGCCAACCTCAACAGGGCTTCGGAGGCGTTGCGCGTTCTCGAGGACGGCGCGCGTTTTTCAGATCCTCCCCAGGCGTCCACAGCGGCGCTCCTCAAGCAGTGGCGCCATTTCTTGAGGGGAATCGTGAAACGCTATGGCGGAGTGAATCTGGAGTTCCTTGCGGCGCGCCAGGCCGCTCAGGACCCCGGCCGCGCCGGAGGGATTCGGTCGGGGTATCAAAGCTTCGAAGATCTTAAGGCGGCAAACTGGCGGCGCCTCTTCGAAGCTCTGCGCAGTCTTGAAGAAACGGCGCGGGGATTCTCGCTCCCGGCCGCGCGGGAATTCTCGCGTCTGCGTTTTGCGGCCTACGAGGTCGAGAAGCGATCGCGCCTGGCGGATCGGCGCGCGCAGTCTTTGAACTCCGTGCGCCTCTACCTCGTGGCGACCCCCCGCCCCGGCTGGTCGCCTGAGCGTTTTGTGCGCGTCGTCTCGGAGGCGGTCCAGGGAGGTACCGAAATGGTGCAGCTTCGCGTCAAGGAGGGATCGGACCGCGCCGTGGTGCGCCTGGCGCGCCGCCTGCGCCGCGCCACGCGGCGCCTTGGGGCTCTTTTCATCGTGAACGACCGGGCGGATCTGGCGGTTTTGGTCGAGGCCGACGGCGTGCATGTGGGGCAGCAAGACATGACCGTTGCCGACGCCCGGCGTCTTGTGGGGGAAGGGCGCCTGGTGGGAGTCTCGACGCATTCGGTGCGGCAGGCCTTGGCGGCGGCGCGTGCCGGCGCGGACTACGTCGGATTCGGCCCGATCTATCCCACTCCTACGAAACCCGGTCGGCGGGCGATCGGCTTGGCGGACCTCCCGGCGGTAGCACGGCGTCTCACGATTCCATTTTTTGTGATCGGCGGGATCTCGACCGGAACGCTGGCCCCCGTGCGCCGTGCCGGCGCCCGGCGGGTTTCTGTCAGTTCGGCAATCCTTGACGCGGCCGACCCGCGCCGCGCGGCACGCCAGATCCTCCAGGGACTCAAAACGTGATCCCGATCCGCCAGGCGCGCGCGATCGCGGCGCTCACGGCCGCCAGCCGCGTGCTGGGGATGGTCCGCGAGATGGCGTTCGCCTCGATTTTCGGCGCCGGGATGGTGGCCGACGCCTTCCGGATCGCCTTCCAACTCCCGAACACTTTCCGACGGATTTTTGGCGAGGGGGCGCTCTCGAGCGCCATGATCCCAGTCCTCTCGCGCGTGCGGGAGCGCCAAGGGCTCTCAGGCGTCTGGCGGGTTTCCGGGGCGATCCTCGGGATCCAAAAACTGGTCCTGGGGGTGATCGTCGCTCTGGGCGTGGCGGGGCTTTGTCTCGTCTTGCCCTGGGCTGTTGCGTGGGCGGACGATCCTGAAAAGGCGCACCTGACGGGAGCGCTCGCGGCGATCCTGTTCCCCTACATGATCCTGATCTGTATGACCGCGGCGCAGGGGGGGATTTTGAACGCCGTCGATTCGTTCGTTGTGCCAGCCTTGGCGCCGGTTCTTTTCAATATTGTGAGCTTGGCGGGGTTCGCCGCGGCCTGGATCTGGACCGCGCGAGGAGGGTCCGGCGCCGAGGTGGGGGCGGTCTATTGGGTGGCGGGTGCGGTTCTCGCGGCGGGGGTCGTCCAGTACGCCTCGCAGGCGTGGGGACTGCGCCGCGCCGGAGGGACGCTCGGCCCTGTGCGCTGCCGGCTCGACACGACCGATCCTGATTTCCGCGATGTCGCGGGGGGGATGGTCCCGATCGTGGTGGGTTTGGCGCCGGCGCAGATTGGGGTGCTCTTAGACAGCTGGATCGCCGAGGCTGCGATCGCGCGCGACGGTGCGGTGGCGCACCTGGGGTTCGGGCATGTCCTGGTGCACCTGCCGCTGGCCGTGATTGGCGTTTCCGTTGCGACGGCTGCTTTTCCCCTGTTTTCACGTCTGGGTGCGCGCGCCGACGCGGAAGGTCTCGCCGCGGCGGTCGCTTCGGCCTGCCGCCAGGTTTTTTTCCTTTTGGCGCCGGCCGCGGTAGGGCTCATTCTTTTTGCCCGGCCGATCGTGCGCCTCATCTACCAACGCGGCGAATTCGACGAACCGGCCGTCTTCTGGACAGCGCGCGTCGCGGCCGCCTACGGAATGGGGCTTCTGGCCTACGGCTTTCAGCAGATCCTGGTCCGGGCGCTCTACAGCCTGGGGGACCGCCGAACGCCGGGACTCGCCGCCGCCGGAACGGTTCTTCTGGGGGTCGGCTTGAACTTAGCCTGGGTCGGACGGTGGGCCGAGTCGGGGATCGCGATGGCGAGCGCCGTGGCCGCCTGGGCGAACGCGCTGGCTCTGGCATGTGTCCTGCGGCGCCGCTTGAAGGGGGTGCGCTTCCCCTGGAGCTCCTTGGCGGCCTGTGCTGCGCGGACGGCTTTGGGGTGTGCCCTGCTCGCGGCATTTTTGATGGCAGCACTCCCCATTTGCGACCGCGCGGGCGCTCGCGGGGCGGCCTTCACCCTGGGGGCGGTTCTCTGTGGCGTTTTGCTCTATCTCGGTGTAGCGTGGATGGTGCGCTCCGAGGAATGCGCGGCCCTCTTTTCGCGGTCGCGCAGCCACCCCGGAGGCGCCTAAGGGGCCATGCAGAAAATATTTTTGCGCGAATTCTATAAATGAACGATCCCGAGACGCCTCTTGCTCCTGAAGCGCCGGTTCCTCCTTCCTCAACGGTGTCGGACAGTCCGTTTCCGATGGCTTCCCCAGATGTGACGACTTCTCCGGGGGTCGGCATGGTCCCGGGGGCGGGAAATGCCGCATCGGCCGACCGGAACGTCGAGCAGCTCCTCCGGATCCCCGTGTCCCTTGCCGTGATCCTCGCCAAAAAGCAGATGCTTCTCGACGACATCCTCCACCTGTCCACGGGGTCGGTGGTCGAGTTCGACAAATCCCACAAGGACGTGATCGACCTCGTGGTCGGAGGGAAGGGGATCGCCACCGGCGAGGTGATCACGATCCGCGACAAGTTCGGAATCATGATCACGAAGATCGGGACCGTCCAGGAGACCTTAAACAAGCTCTGCCGTGAGCTTGAAACCCCGTGAGGGTTCTCGCGCGGACGAGTGAGGAGACCTTCGCCCTCGGGCGGCGGCTGGGTGGCTTTTGCCGGGGGGGGGAGGTGTTCGCCCTGACGGGGGAACTCGGCTCCGGGAAGACGGTGTTTGCCAAGGGGGTCGCCGCGGGGTTGGGGATCGATCCCGACCAGGTCACGAGCCCCACGTTTCTGGGGTTGGCCCTCCATCGGAGTGGACGGGTTCCTTTCGCGCATGCCGACGCCTATCGCGTGGAAGATCCGGCCGCGTTCGCGCGGGAGGGATGGGAGGATCTCACGGAGGGGGTGCGCCTGGTGGAGTGGGCTGACCGGATCATGCCGATCTTGTCGGCGGAGGCTGTCTGGGTGCGTTTGATGGTGTTGGCGGATGGCGCGCGCCAAATCGAGATCGAGAATCTTCCAAGCGAAGGCAAGGGAGGGTAGACGCTCTAGGCGCGTCTGCTACAATCGCCCGTTCATTCGCTTATGGGACGCTTCCTGACGCTCTTTACGGCGGTGATTTCGGCAGGGCTCTCGATTCTTTTCATCGTGAATCTGTTCACGGAGAGTCCGGTGCCCAAATTCTGGGTCGCCGTTTTCTTTCTCTTGGTGTCCCTGGGGCTGACAGCCCTTTCGATCGGTCTGCTGCGCCAGAAATAGCTTTTTTCCCGAATTCCAAGACAAAATCGGTCGCGGCAGGGTCGTTCCTGCATGGAGGACGTCACCGCGTAGAATGGGGCATGGCTCCGACCGTGGAAACGCGGGCTGACCAGGCGCTCTCGGCGCTCTATGACGCGCACGGGGCGGGGCTTTACGCCTATGCCTGCGTCTTGGCGTGTTCGCGCGCCGAGGCGGAAGATGTCGTACAGGAGACCTTCGCGCGGCTGGCGGCGCGGCTCGACAGACTCGCGGAGGTGAGGGACATGAAAGGATACCTTTATGCAACGCTCCGGAATGAGGCCCTGCGCCACACGAGTTTCCCCAGTTCATAGGTGGATTCTGCAAGGTGCGAGCGTTCCGAAGAGGGCACGCAGTCCCCAGATGAGCCGGTAGTATTCGTGGCGGCAT
>SBBH01000137.1 GCA_005239795.1 Planctomycetales bacterium | reverse complement strand
TAGGCTGGAAGGTTTCTCCTATTATGGAACCAGCCGGTATAGAATCACGCCACTTTGGCATGAGCAGGGATCTGTGCACAAACTGGGGAAACTCGCGAACGACGAGAATTGACCCCGGGGCGCAACCCTTTTAGAATCTGCTTAGTGTCTTCTCTTGGATCAGGCCGGTCCCAAGCCTTTCCGTTTCCTCTTGTGGTGATGATTTCCATTTCCGTTCTTCTGGGCGGCGCGCTCTATTTCACCTACAGCGCCAAGATGGATGCGGAAGCGGATCTCGAGAAACAGAAAAACGCCGCCTCCCGCGAAAAGGCGCGGGCCGACCGCCTGCAGACGACCTTGGAAAAGGCTGTCCCCTGGTTTGTCGCCTCCGGGGAAGGAGGAATCGCGGGGGAGGAGCTTTCGGCGGCGTCCCAGCAGGTGGCTGAGGCGATCAAGAGGGAACTTCTTACCAGCGTCACCGACGCGCTTCCAGCGGAGACGCGCATTTCCCCTGATACAGCCACACAGCATCTTCAGAAGCAGGGGCCCGGCTACTCGATCCTGAAGGTTGTGGAAAACTTGAAGAAGCGCGTCCAGACCCTTGAGGCAGAGGCCAAGACCCAGAAGGATCTTCTCAAGAAGGAACAGCAAGAGGCTGAGCACGTTCGTCGGGAAGCTGCAGCACAGAAGACCACTTTCCAGGAGCAGATCGACCAGCTGAGCCGCGACCGACGGCGGGCCATGGATGAAGCCGCACAAGCCGTTCAGGAAAAAAACAGCCGGGTCGATGAGTTGCAAAAAGATCTCGATTACGAAAGGGAGTCGCGGGTGAACGACAGAAAGGAATCCGAGCGGGTCGTCGCCAACTTGCAGTGGGGGATAGACCGGTTGAGAAGGGAAGTGGCGCGTTACAAGCAGGGGGGCGAGGTCGGCGGCACGTCAGTGCGCGTCGAGGAGGACGGCCGCGTCATCGATTTCGATCCGGATTCCGATATGGTGGTGCTCGACATCGGCGGCCGGGAGCGGGTCCGCCCCGGCATGCGCTTCGACATTTATTGGCGCGAGAAGGGGGGGATGCCAGACTGGAAGGGGAAGGTCGAGGTGATCCATGTCGACGGCAAGGTCGGCATCAGCCAGGCGCGCGTGATCCGCGAGCCCGAATTTGTGCGGTCTGGGAACCGACTGGTCGAGAAGACCTACAATCCGGACGATCCCATCACACCAGGGTGCATCGCGGCCAACCCCTACTTTAATCCCAAGCTGAGATCCTCTTTTGCGCTCGTGGGGGAATTCGAGCATCACACCACCGACGAGCTCAAGAAGCTTCTCACGGCCGAGGGGGCCTCTGAAGTGGTCGACGACGTCGCCCATGCGACGTTCGTGGTTCTCGGAAAACCCCCCAAGATCACCGACTCTGGATACGCCCGATACGAGAACCAGCGCGAAGAAATCCGCATCAGGAAGCTCGAGGTCATGAGTGAGGAAGAAGTGACGGGGTACTTGCGCAATTATCGACAGAACGACGAAATCGCGGTTTTCTCGAGCCCCAAGAAGCGCTGATCGAACTGGCCTATTCCTTTTCCCCGCCATAGAATTTTCGTCGCTGCGCGCAGAGCGCAGTGAAAGGAAAGGCTTCATGGATAAGGACGTGCGGCGCCAAGCGCTCGTCGCGGCGGTCGGCCAGATCGAGAAGCAGTTCGGCCGCGGCGCGATCATGCGCCTGGGGACAAAGAACATCCAAAACATCCCGGCGATCCCGACGGGGTCCTTGGGCTTGGACATCGCCCTGGGGGTGGGAGGGCTTCCGCGGGGACGCGTCGCCGAGATCTTCGGGCCGGAGTCCTCGGGCAAGACGACGCTCGCCCTGCACGTCGTCGCCAACGCCCAGCGCGCGGGAGGCGTGGCGGCCTACATCGACGCCGAGAACGCCCTCGACCCGGCCTATGCCCGAAAGCTCGGGGTGGACCTTGACAATCTCTTGATCTCGCAGCCGGACACCGGCGAGCAGGCCTTGGAGATCGCGGAAACCCTTGTGCGCTCAAACGCCGTCGACGTCGTCGTGGTCGACTCTGTCGCGGCGCTGGTGCCCAAGGCCGAGCTCGAGGGGGAGATGGGAGAGATGGGGGTGGGACTTCAGGCGCGCCTCATGTCGCAGGCCCTCCGGAAGCTCTCGGCGGCGATCGCGCGTTCGCAGACCTGCGTCATCTTCATCAACCAGCTGCGCGAAAAGATCGGCGTGATATTCGGAAACCCCGAGACGACGCCCGGCGGCCGGGCGCTCAAGTTCTACGCCTCGGTCCGGATCGACATCCGGCGCGTCGCCTCCCTTAAGGATAAGGAAGGGGAGAGCGTCCGGGGGAACCGCACCCGCGCGCTTGTCGTGAAGAACAAGGTGGCGCCCCCCTTCCGCCGGGCGGAGTTCGACATCCTCTTCGGCGAGGGGATCTCGCGCAGCGGCGAGATCGTGGATCTGGCGGTCGAGCAGGGGGTGATCGAGAAGTCCGGATCCTGGTTCCAGTTCGGCAAGACCGCGCTCGGCCAGGGGCGGGACGCCGCACGCGCCGCGATTCAGGACAACGTTGCTCTGGCCGGCGAGGTCGAGCAGGCCCTGCTGAAAAAAGTGGGGGTGGCTCGGCAAGCTCCTGGTGCGGCACAGGCGGAGGAAGCGCTCGCCGACAAGCGCCGGTCGGAGAAACCCGGAACCCGGAACCCGGAACCTGATTCCCGCGGTCCGAAACCCGAAGCCCGAAACTCGAAATTCGAAGCTCGTCCGTGAAGACTGACGAGATCCGGACACGTTTTCTTAAGTTTTTCGAGGGCAAGGGGCACAAGATCGTCCCGAGCGCCTCGCTCATCCCCGGGGACGATCCCACGGTGCTCTTCACGCCCGCAGGGATGAACCAATTCAAGGAATACTTCCTGGGGATCCGCAAGGATTTCACACGCGCCTGCTCGTCCCAAAAATGCTTCCGGACGGGGGACATCGACCGGGTGGGGCGGACGAGTTCTCATCACACCTTTTTCGAGATGCTGGGGAATTTCTCCTTCGGCGACTATTTCAAGGAGGAGGCGATTCTCTGGGCGTGGGAATTCCTCACAAACGAGCTCAAGATCCCGGCGGAGCGCCTCCATGCCACCGTCTACCAAGGGGACGACGAGGCGCGCGCGATCTGGAGGGGAAAGGTCGGGCTCCCGGAGAACCATCTTTGGGCCTACGGGATGGACCAGAACTACTGGCCCCCGAACGTCGCCGCGGAGGGCCCGAACGGCCCTTGCGGCCCCTGCTCGGAGATTTTCTATGACACGGGGGCCGAGCACGGCTGCGGCACGGCCCAATGCCATGTCAACTGCGACTGCCGTCGCTATGTGGAGATCTGGAACCTGGTCTTCACGCAGTCCGAGAGAAAGCCGGACGGGACCCTCGCACCGCTCTCCCAGAAGAATATCGACACCGGGGCGGGGCTTGAGCGTCTCGCGGCGGTGATTCAAGGGGTGCGCTCTGATTTCGAGATCGACATCTTCCGTCCCATCGTCGAGGCGATCGCCGACCTTTCGGGGGAGCCTTATGACAGTGCGAGCGAAAAGGGGGCCCGCATCCGGCGGATCGCCGACCATGTGCGTGCCTGCGTTTTCTGCCTCGCCGACGGGATCCTCCCCGCCAACGACGGGCGCGGCTATGTGGAGCGGCGCCTCATCCGCCGAGCCCTGCGCGATGGGATGCAGATCAATCTTTCGATCCCCTTTCTGCACACCCTGGTCCCCGCGGTGGTGAAGGTCATGGGGACGGCCTATCCAGCGCTTATCGAGGCCCAGGGGCGGATCGCGGAGGTCCTGCGCGGCGAGGAAGAGCGCTTCAAAGAGACGTTGCACCTCGGGATGGACAAATTGCAGGAGGCGGTGGGCCAGATGCAGAGTCGCCAAAGCCGCATCCTGCCCGGGGTCGACGCTTTCCGCCTGTACGACACCTACGGCCTGCCGATCGACATCTTGACGGACGTCTTGCGTGAGAAGGGGATGGATATCGATATCGCCGGCTTCGAGAAGGCGATGGAAACCCAGCGGGCCGCCGCGCGCGGCGCCACCCCCATGACGGGAGACATCTTTGCGGCCGGCGGCTGGGCGCCGTTCGCCGCAGCCGGCGCCGCGACGAAGTTTCTGGGATACGCCAAGGAGGAAGCCGACGCCAGGGTGCTGGCGATGATGCCCGGCCACAAAGGGGGACGGGATCTGGTTCGCGAGGCGGGGGCTGGCGAGGAGGTGACGGTGCTCCTCGACAAGACCCCCTTCTACGCCGAAGGAGGCGGGCAGGTAGGGGACACGGGACGGCTCAAGTGGAAGGGAGGGCAGGCCCGGGTCGTCGACACCCAGCGCGCGGGGGGCGAGATGATCCTCCATTTTGTCGAGGTCGTGGAGGGGATGCTCTCGGTCGGGAGCCGCGTCGGGGCCGCGATCGATGCGGTGCGCCGCGCGGCGATCCGCCGGCACCACACGGCGACGCACCTCCTGCACGCGGCGCTCCGCGAGGTCCTGGGGCCTGCCGCCCTGCAGGCGGGGAGCCTGGTGGCGCCGGATCGCCTCCGCTTCGATTTCCAGTACGCGAAGGCCTTGACGCCCGAGCAGATCGCGCGCGTCGAGGAGCTTGTGAACGAGCAGATTCTGGCGGACACGCCGGTCAAGGCCGGCGAGATGCCGACGGCCCAGGCCAAGGAAAAGGGGGCGATGTCCCTCTTCGGCGAGAAATATGGCGACACCGTGCGCGTGATCGAGGTGGGGCGGTTTTCCTCTGAGCTCTGCGGCGGGACGCATGTTTCGCGCACGGGGCAGATCGGGCCGGTCTGGATCACGTCGCAGTCGTCGGTCCAGGCCGGTGTCCGGCGCGTCGAGGCGGTGGCGGGGTTCGCGGCCCTTGAGCGGATGAACCGCGAGCGGGAGATCGTGCGCAGGCTCTCGGCGGCCCTGGGAGGGGCCCCCGAGGAGCTCCCTCAGAGGGTGGAGGAACTGCGCGCGGCCTCGAAGAAGCTCGCCAAGGACCTCGAGCGGACGCGCGCCGGGGGGGCGTCCGTTTCGGCCGACGAGGTTTTGGCCAGGGCCGGGCGCGTCGGAGAAGCGCTTCTCGTTGTCCATGAGGTCGCCGGGGCCGGGGCGAACGATCTGCGGCTTTTCCTCGATCGCTTGAAGGGGAAGCTCGCCGACGGTGCGGCGGTCCTGGGGGGGCGCTCCGAGGAACGGGCCGACCTCGTGGTTTATGTCGGGCCCGCGCTTGTCGCTCGGGGTCTGGCCGCCTCGGCGGTCGTGCAGGCGGCCGCGAAGGTCATGGGCGGGGGGGGCGG
>SBBH01000156.1 GCA_005239795.1 Planctomycetales bacterium | reverse complement strand
GGGCGGGGGGGGGGATGACGCCGCCTCCGCTGGGCGCGGCGGCCGAAGGGGGGAAGTAGACAGCCGCTGAGTTCGTTTTGACGGCCGCCGGGCCTCCGCCCGGCGGCCTTTATCATCAAAGCGTTTCGGCCATTGGCGTTTATTCGTTTGTTTGGCTTTTGGAGTTTGTGTGTTTGTCGTTTCGGAGCGCGAGGCCGGTATCTGCAGGTAGCCTGAAAATTCTCTACCGCCGCTCGATCAGCGCCTGAGTGAACTCCGTGAGCGATGCAGCCCGGGGAAGCGCATGGTCCTGCCAGATATCCCCCGGGTCCAGGGTCCATCCGGCGAGACCCGCCGTGGCGGCTGGCTCCGCGTCGATCGCTGGAAGATCCCCGATATGCACCGCCTCCCGGGGGGCCACCCCCGCCTGGCGGCAGGCGAGGTGGAAGATCTCGGGCGAAGGCTTTTCCACGCCCACGACGTGGGAATCGATAGCCACGTCGAACCAGGCTGCCAGCCCCGTCGTTTGAAGGAGCCCCGCCAGGCTCCCGTCGGCGTTCGAGATCACGCCCAAGATGAACCCTTCGGATTTTAGGCGGTGGGCTGCCTCGGCGGCTTCGGGGTCGGACTGGGCGTACGGGTGCCGGATGCGGCGGCGCTCTTGGATTTCCTTCCAGAAATGTTCTGGATTGACGCGGCGCTCGGGGTCGATCTGGCGCAGGAGGCAGTCCCGGTAGTACCGGACGGTCGCGGGATCCTCCGTGCTGTGTCCGGAGCGCAGGTGCCTGTCGAGCGGGATCCGGGCGCGGTACTCAGCGCGGCGCACCGCTTCGGCGTCCGCGGAAAGTCCGAGGCGGCCCAGGATCTGGGCGAGCTCCTCATAATCCTGGTGGAGCAGTGTGTTTCCGGCGTCGAAAAAGACAGCTTTAATCGTCATGTGTCACGTGTCATGCGTCATGAGTCGACTCTATGCGCGGGGTTTTTTACACATGACGCATGTCGCATGACGCGAGACGGTCATAGTTTCTTCATCCTTTCCTTGGCTTCCCTGCCGTAGGGAGTCTCCGGGCCGGCCGCCTCTGCCCGGCGGTAGTGGCGCACCGCCTCGGCGCGCTTTCCTTCCTGCTCCGAGATCCGGCCCAGGTAGTAGTAGGGGCCGGGGTGCGCCGGATAGAGGAGCGAGCCGCGCACAAAAAGATCTCTTGAGGCTCCCAGGCGGCCGCCGGTGAACTCGTGGACGCCGAGCAGGAAGAGCGGCTCGAACAGCTCCCCATCCAATTCGACGGCGCGCTTCAGGGCCCGGCCGGCGTTTGGGCTGTCCCCTTGGAGGAGATACAGATACCCTTGCGAGGTGTGGAAAGGGGCTTGGGAGGCGTCCATCCGGATCGCGTCGGCGAACGCAGCGTGAGCCGCCTCGGCGGCTTTTTTTCCCTCCGGCGAGGCGACGTCGATTTTTTTTTCGCTGATAGGGGCCATTGCTTTCGTCCCCTCCGCATGGCGGTCGTACGCTTTCTGGATCTTCCTCAGCGCGGCGGTGCGGCTCGCGAAGCGTTCGGCGTGCGACACGTACGCGGCATCGAGATCCTGCCCCCCAAAGCGTTTGGCAATGTATTTTCGAGTCGCTTCGATCCGGTCATCCGAAGGGGGATGGCTTCTGAAGAGGGACTCGAAGAGCCCCGGCTCCTGGGCCTGGAGCGATTTTAGGATCTCCTGCACGCGGGTCATCCCGCGGGGGTCATACCCGGCCTTGCCGGCGTATTTCATCCCGAGCTCATCCGATTGCAATTCGTCGTCGCGGCTGTACTTCATTTGCAGGGCGAAGGCTCCGACGCGGGCGGCCCCTGCGATCTGGTCGACGCCCACGAGGTCGGGGTTTTGGGCTTTCACGAGCGTCGCGCCGAGGCTTATGAGGAGGTCCATCCCCATCGCCGACTGCATGTGGTGGACGCCGTGGCGCGCAGCGACGTGGCCGATCTCGTGTCCCAAAACCGCCGCCATCTCGGATTCGCTTCCCAGCCTCGTGAGAATCCCGCGCGTGATGAAAATCTTCCCCCCGGGGAGCGCGAAGGCGTTCACCTCGGAGCTGTTCAGGAGATGGAACTTGTACCGGAACGACGCGTCCCCCGGCGGGAGGAAGGGGCGGTCTGAGACCGCGACGAGTTTCTGGCCCACCTCGTCGACATAGGTCGAAAGTCCCGCATCGCGGTAGAGTCCCCCCGATTCCT
The DNA here is from genome assembly GCA_005239795.1 of Planctomycetales bacterium. Taxonomy (GTDB): domain Bacteria; phylum Planctomycetota; class SBBH01; order SBBH01; family SBBH01; genus SBBH01. Next base: position 28,146 of record SBBH01000156.1, on the reverse strand, counting down.
GGATCACAGACGGGGCCGCCTGCGCGCCGAGAGAAATCTCGTCCTTGTCCGAGTAGAGTGACAGCTCCGTGCGCCCTGTGGCGGGATTGCGCGCCAGACATCCTGTCAGGAGAAGGAGAAAAAGCGCCAAACAGGCGAGAGGCCTTTGCATCCTTTGAGATTTTAAGGAGCGTTTGGGAGCGCCACGATCCCTTTTTCGGCGTGCGGGCAGCCTTCATTGGATTTCAAAGAGGAGATCCTCCTCGAATGTCGGAAGCATCAGCGTCAGGCGGTCGGGAGAGATTTCGACGGCCGCCTGGCCGATTGGAGACAGGTCCTCAGGTCGGCAGCAGAGGACTTCGGTCGGCGGCTCTCCTTTCCACGGGAGAGTCACGGCGGCTCCGTGCACCGGTCGCGAAGGCCAATCGGGGAAGACACAGGCAGAGTCTCGCACATAGCCGATGGCTTGGCCAGCGCCTCCAAGCGCAAGGGCCTCGACGAGCGGGCTTACAGAAACCTTCACGGGGCACAGGCGGGAAAAATCGAACCGTTTGGCAAAGGCCGAAGCGCTTGCGAGAAGTCGAGGATATTTTCCATCGAGAGAGGAATCGCCGTAGCCGGAGAGGAACCAGAACATCCCTCCCAGGGCGGCTCCCGACATCATGGAGCTCCAGACCGCCTGCCGATAGGCCACGGCGGCTCGGGGGTGGAGGTTGAGATCCTCCTCCCACCATGGGCTTAACCCCTCCTCGCCGATGATCACCGGTTTCCCATGGTGTGCCACGTCCGGCATGGTCCTGGCGATCGTCGCCATGAGGTCGAACCGGCCGCGCTCGCCGGGATACGGATGGATCTGCACAATATCCGCGGCGCGGCTCTTCCAGAGCGTCGGCCAGACATGCACGCCTGACAGAGAGACCGTCACGGGGCGGTGGCGCGGGTCGTTGCGGCGGACCCTCTCGGCGGCTTTTTCGGCAAGCGCGACGGCGTCCACATCCGCCACGCCTGAGGCTTTGGCCGGGAGGTCGATCTCCGAGAAGGTTTCCCAGCCGAGGATGTTGGGATGGTGCTGGAAACGCCAGACCGTCCTGCCGATCCAGTCCAGGAAAAGCCGCTGGCAGGGAGTGTCCTTGAAGAGATCAGCGGGGGAGGCCGCCGGCCCTCCAAGCGCCGCGTTGAAGGGATTCTTTTCCCATACCTTGAAGCGCCCCGGGGCGCTCTGGTCCTTCCAGAGGGCATGTCCGGACAGGACCGGCAGGACATAGAGCCCGCGCTCGGCGGCCGCTGAGAAGACCGCGTCCCAGAGCGCGGCCCAGGATTCGTCGACCGCCCCGGCGGGCTTGGTGAGAATCTCCTGCCCGATCCCGTGATGAAGCGTGATCCGCAGCACGGTCTCGCCGGCCACGGCAGCCTCGTCGAACTGTTGGAGGTGCTTCTCGAATGTCTGGGCTATCGGGGTGCGGCCAGTGAGGAAGATGGGGCGCCCTTCCAAGGTGAAGTAGCGTGCCCCGGGCTGTAGGGAAAGCGGCGCGAGGGCGCGTGGCGCCCTGGAAGCGGCGGGGTTGTGCGGCGCCGGCGTCAGGGAGAGCGCCAAACCTAAGACCGCCCCGGCCCATACAAAAGGAGCCAGGCGGCGGGAGAGTCGGTTCATCCGGGTATAGTAGCTTGATGGGTCGCGGACACGGCATGTCGTCTCTGATCAAAGCGGTCGCGCGCGCGGCGGGATAAGATCCGCGCGCGCGCGTGGTGGCGGCCGTTTCGGGCGGCCCCGATTCCATGGCCCTGGCAGCGGTTTTACGCGATCTGGCGCCGAAATTCGGCTGGGACGTTTCATGGGCCCACCTCAACCACGCCTTGCGGGGGGCCGAGTCGGATGCCGACGCCGCCTTCGTGGCCGAGGCCGCCTCGCGTTGGGGTGTGCCGCTAGAACTGGGGCGGGAGGATGTCGCAGAGCTCGCCCGAAGGCGCAAGCTCTCGGTCGAGGCGGCCGGCCGCCAGGCCCGCTATGCCTTCCTCGAGGCAGCGGCCCGCGCGTGTGGGGCAGCGTTCGTGGCCACCGCCCACACGGCCGACGATCAGGCCGAGACGATCCTCCTGCGCCTGATGCGAGGGGCTGGTGTGCGGGGGTTGCGGGGGATCCTGCCGGCCCGGCCGATTCTTCCTGGCTCGTCGACGACGCTCGTTCGCCCCATTCTTTCGATTCGTCGGGATGTGGTCCATCGCTTCCTCGGGGCGCGTGGTATCCCGTTTTGCACCGATTCCTCCAATGCCGATCCGCGCTACGCCCGCACCCGGGCACGGCGGTTTCTGGCCGGCGAAGACAGGTCGCTGACGGAGCGCCTCGTCCGGCTTGCCGCGGCGTCCCGGCGGATGGTTGAATGCCTCGAACCAGCGCTCGAAGCGGCTTGCCGCCAGGTCCGCGGCTGGGACCAAGTCCAAGCCCAGGAAGGAAAAGACGAGATTTTCCTCGCGCCGCTGGTTCGCCTTTCCGATCCCCTGCGTTACGAAGTGCTCTACTGTCTGCTCGCCGCCAGCGGGGGGCCGGCGCTTTCCCGCCGGAATCTTGAGGCGTTCGCGGCGTTTGCCGCCGGCGCTCGCTCCGGCGGGTCGTTCTCCCTGCCGGGCGGCCTCTGGCGCCACGAATACGACCGGGTCGTCCGGATCCGGGCCAATGAAGAGAAGGTTTTTCCTCCCCTTGTCATTGAGCGGCCTGGCCGCTACCTCTGGGGAGCTTGGACATTCGAGATCCAGACGTCAGGGGACCTGGGCGAGAGTCCCGAGGGAGCGCCGCTTTTTTGTTTTACGTTGCGGGGCGCTGAACTGTTGTTTCCGCTCGTCATCCGGACGCGCCGGCCCGGTGATCGCTTCAGGCCGCGCGGGAGTCCGGGGACGCGTAAACTCGGCGACTATTGGATCGACCTGAAATTTCCTCGGCGTTGGCGCGGGGTTTGGCCCCTCTTGTTTCGGGGAGAGAAGCTCGCGGCTGTCCCCGGCTTCGCGGTGGGCGAGGCGTTTGCCGCGGAAGGCCCGGCGCCATGCCTCAGGGTGGCTGTTTGGTGTTCTGACGCTGAAATCCGTAAAGCCTGTGCGCCGCGGCGTAGCGCGACACGGCCGTCGGAAGAGCTGACGGCCGCTGTTCCAGGCGGCGGATCACCGTCGCGCTGACGGCCACCGGCCGCATCGGGATGACAGCGAATTTCAATGAAGTGCCGCTCGCCACCTCGAGGGCCTGGAGGCGCTTGACGGTTCTGGCGATCTGGCGCCGGACGGGAAATCCCGGTCGGGAGGCTACCGCCACCGTGACGCGGTCCAAGAGGTCCCCGACGCGCCGCCACGCTGGAAGAAGGTCCAGCGAATCGCTTCCCAGCACGAGGAAAAACCGCGCGTTGGGGCCGAACCGTCGCCGGAGCGCCAGAACTGTGTCGATCGTATAGGAGATGCGCCGGGGCTGGGACAGTTCCAGGGGATCCGCCCACACGGAAAATCCTTCGGCGCGCAGCGCCGAGGCCGCCAGGCGCACCATGGCGAGGCGCCGTGACGCCGGGGCCAGGCGCCTCCCCTGCTTGTGCGGGGGGATTGAAGCCGGGATCAGGAGGAGTCGGTCGAGCCGTAACCTCCGACAGGCGGCGCGGGCGAGGCTCATATGCCCTTTGTGGATCGGGTCGAAGGATCCTCCCAAGATGCCGATTCGCAAGCCTTTCACCTTTTCCCTTTGGGATTTTGGATTTCCTTGGGATTTGGGATTTTGGATTTTGGATTTAACTGCGCTGTTTGAACCTTTTGAAGTTGGGAGAACTCATGAAGGCTCCTCGGTTGCAGCGTCACAAAGGGGATTGTAACGTGAAGATATGGCCTCCTGGAAAAACCCCGCGGCCGGGAAACGATCGAAAAAGCGATCCGTCGACCTCTGCGTCCTGTGCGCACGGCGCCGACGGACGCTCACGGGATTGAGCGCGGCGCTTGCACGTCAGGGGAACCGGCTCCAGGCGGCCGGCCGGGGAGCCGAAGCCCTGGCGATCGCCCGCCGCGAGACGGGGATTTTCTTCGTGGACCTGTCGGACGGGTTCCAAGAGGGGATAGACCTCGTCCGGCGCCTTCAGGCGCTCTCCGAGCCTCCGCAGATCATCGCCGTGGTTTCCGCCAGCGCCCTGGAAGCCGCGTTGACGGCGGTGCGCCAAGGGGCTCACGATTATCTCACCCTTCCTCTGCGTGAGGGGGAGCTCTCGCACGTCCTGGCGCGCGCGCGGGAGCGCCGCTTGGTCGAACGGCGTTCCCGCGCCGTTTTCTCGCAGCGGCCGGCCGTGTTTCCGGATCTGGTGGGGCGCTCCCCCTCGACCCGCCAGATTCGCAGTTTCGTCGAGAAATCGTCGCGTGCGTCTCTCCCGGTTCTCCTCTCGGGGGAGACGGGAACGGGCAAGGATCTCGTGGCGCGCCTCATCCACCAGAAAAGCTCTCGCGTCGGCGCTCCTTTCGTAGCCTTAAACTGCGCGGAGCTCACGGCAGACCTCCACACCGCCCAGCTGTTCGGCTACGAGAAGGGGTCTTTCACCGGCGCCGCGGAGCGCCACCCGGGGGTTTTCGAGACGGCCGACGGAGGGACGCTGTTCCTGGATGAGATTGACGCCCTGCACCCGGCTTCGCAAGCGGGGCTTCTGCGCGTGATCGAGAATGGGGAACTGCGACGCGTCGGAGCTGCCGCGACGATCCACGTCAACGTCCGCGTCATCGTCGCAGCCTCAGCAGAACTCGCCAAGCTCGTCGGCGAAGGGAAATTCCGAAAAGATCTCTTCTTCCGGGTGAACGCCTTGACGTTTCGTGTTCCCTCCCTACGCGAACGCGCCCGCGACATCCCCGATCTGGCGCAGTATTTTCTGGAAAGGCTCCGGGGCGGCCGCCGGGAGCTGGCGTTCGCGCGGGAGGCCCTGGGGGTGCTCGCCGCCTACCCATGGCCTGGAAATGTCCGGGAGCTTCGTAACCTCGTCGAGCGTCTGGTCCTGACCATCCCAGCAGGCGAGCGGATCACCGCCGCCGACGTGCGGGGGCATCTGGCGGCCGCTTTGGCACGCCCCGCGGCCGAGGATCCGGTGGGGGAGACGCTGGAGTCGGTCGAAAAGGCGCACATCGTGAAGATCTTGGAGCGCTACCACGGGAACAAGACCCGCACGGCGCGGGGGCTCGGCATTTCACTGCGGAATCTCTACCAGAAAATCAACCGGTACAAGCTCGTAAGCGCGGCACAGGAAATGCGCAAGCGAGCCTAAGCGGGCCAGAGAAAATTTTTTCTCATGGCCCGCTTACTCCGAGCGAGCGAAGCGAGTCGAGGGGTCACTTTTCGACTCGGCCCCTCGACAAACTTGGGGCCTCGCTTACTGTGCCGCGCGGTCCTGCGCGGCGTTGCGGGCGCCTCAGCCGGGCTTCATGTCCGGCGCCGGGTCCCCCTTCGGGAAGAGGTCTACGACGAGGCGGTCCGACCAGTCGGCGAGGATCTGTGCGAGTTCCCGAAGATCCTTTTTCGAAAAACCAATGCTGGTGAAAGCGATCTTGCCCCCTTTCTCGATCGCAAAGACCGTCGGGACGTTGGTAAGCCCGTACCGGCTGGAGACCGCATAGTCGGGAGGATCGGCCAGAAGCAGGAATGAGGCGCCGCCATTTTCCCTGGAGAAGGTCGTGGCCTCGGCTGCGGAGTCCTGGGCGACGCCGATGAAGGGGACGCAGTCGCCATACGCTTGGTTCAACTTTTCCAGGTAGGGAAAGGCGAGGCGGCAGGTCGGACAGGTGATTTTAAAAAAGACAAGCAGATTCGGCCCTATTCGCGAGGCCTCCGCCAGCGTATGCGTTTGGCCCCGCGCGTCGGCGAGCGAGAAATTCGGGGCGCTCTGTCCGGCAGCCAAGGCGGTCATGACAACGATGATAAGGCCGCGGTTGAGAGGTTTTCTAGGGGATGTCCGGCCGAACCCCGGCGAAAAATCTTGAAAAAGATAGAGTGCGACCCGTCGGCCTCGCAATAGCATGTCCGAAAGGAGTTGGGTCGCACCATGATCGAAGCCGGCATTTTCCTCGCGGTTCTGTTTCTGGCCTATGCCAACGGGGCCAACGACAACTTCAAGGGAGTCGCGACTTTGTTCGGGAGCGGCACGACCGATTACCGGCGCGCGCTTCTCTGGGGGACAGTGACGACATTCGCAGGATCGCTGACGGCGCTTCTCGTCGGAGAAAAGCTCATACGGACGTTCAGCGGAAATGGGCTGGTTCCGGCGGCGGCCGCGGCAGATCCGAGCTTCCTGGCGGCGGTGGGATTCGGCGCGGCGGGGACGGTCCTCCTGGCGACGGCCTGGGGATTTCCTGTTTCCACAACGCATGGGCTCACGGGGGGACTTGTCGGGGCGGGCCTCGCGGCAGGGCAGGGTTTGAGACTGTCGGCGCTTGGGGGAAGTTTTTTGGCGCCGCTCCTGGCCGGCCCGGCGATCGCATTTGCGATCACGGTTGTCCTCTACCCGCTTTTTAGGCGGGCTCGCTTGGCGCTTGGCGTGACGCGCCAGACTTGTCTCTGCATAGGCGAGGAAGTTCAGGTGATCGCCGCCGAGACCTGTTGCGCAGATGTTGTTGGCGCGGTTGCACAACCGACGGGAGAGCTCACAATCGCCGTGGGCGCAACCGGAAGCTGTTTTGAGCGGTACTCCGGACGCGTGCTGGGGGTGAGCGCGCAGCAAGTGCTCGACTGGTGCCACTATCTGAGCGCCGGGGCGGTCGGTTTCTCAAGAGGCTTGAATGACACGCCGAAGGTCGTGGCGCTCCTATGGGGGGCCGGCGCCTTGGGGTTTTCCGCCTTTTGGGGGATCGGAGGCGTCGCGGTGGCGATGGCGATCGGCGGGATCCTCCAGGCCCGCAAGGTCGCCCAGACGATGGGGCATCGGATCACCGAGATGAACCACGGCCAGGGGTTCACGGGGAATTTTGTGGCGGCGATCCTCATCCTCTTTGCCTCGAAGCTGGGGGTTCCTGTCTCCACCACCCACGTGACCTGCGGGGCGCTCTTCGGAATCGGTCTGGCGAACCGCCAAGCGCATTGGGGGATGATCAGCAAGGTGGTGGCCTCCTGGGTGATCACGCTTCCTGTGGCCGGCCTCCTTTCCGCGGCGGTCTATCTGGCCTTGAAAGGGGCGGCGTCATGACAATGGCAAGGTGCGCACTGGCGCTCGTCGCGCTGGGTTTATGTATGACGTCCGCGGGGGAGGAGCAGGAACCTCCCGCGGCGCTCCACGCTCCCTACGACCGCCTCCTCGGCGCCCACGTCAAGGACGGCATGGTGGACTACGCAGGACTCAAAAAAGAGGAAAAGGGGCTCGACGCTTATCTCGAAACGATCGGCAAGACCGATCCTTCCCGCCTCTCCCGGAACGAGCAGCTCGCGCTCTGGATCAACGCCTACAACGCCTTCACGCTCAAACTGATCCTCCGGAAATGCCCCGTCAAGAGCATTAAGGACATCCCGAGTCGCTGGGACACAGAAGAATGGACCGTGGGCGGCAAGAAGTACAGTCTGGAGCATATCGAGCACAAGATCCTGCGGAAGATGGGGGAACCCCGGATCCATTTCGCGATCGTTTGCGCGTCGAAGTCCTGCCCAGACCTAGCCTCGGAGGCCTACCTTCCTGGGAAGATCGAGGAGCAACTGACGGCCGCGGCGAAGCGGTTTCTCGCCAACAAGTCCAAGGGGCTCTCCACCTCCATGGAAAGCGGCTGGTTCGGGGGAAAGAAGCCCGTCGCGCGGCTCTCCAAAATCTTCTCCTGGTTTTCGGGAGATTTCGAGAGAGGGTCCGCCAGCGTGATCGACTTCGTGCTTCCCCACGCCCCGGAAGATGCGCAGAAGTTCATCCGGGCGAACCGGAAGGAGATCGAGGTGGAATACCTGAACTACGACTGGAGCTTGAACGGCAAATGATCGAAACGCTCGCATGGATCCAGGGGCTCGGGGCCTAGGGATACGCCGCGTTCGTACTGCTCTATGTCCTGGCCTGTGTCCTTTTCGTTCCCGGTTCCATTGCCACGATGGCCGCCGGGATCCTTTTCGGGGTCGTCGCCGGATCGCTCACCGTTTCACTGGCCTCGACCCTGGGGGCCTCCGCGGCGTTCCTCATCGGCGCAGGTACCTGGCCCGGGACTGGGTCGCGCGAAAGATCGCGGGGAACGCGCGCTTCCGGGCGATCGACGAAGCGGTGGCCCAAGAAGGGGCCAAGATCGTGCTCCTGACGCGGCTTTCTCCCGTCTTTCCCTTCGCGCTTCTCAACTACGCCTACGGCCTGACCCGGATCCCGTTCCGGTCCTATTGTCTCGCTTCCTGGGTCGGGATGTTCCCGGGGACGGTCCTCTACGTCTATCTGGGGGCGCTGGCGGGAGATCTGGCGACCTTGGCCTCGGGGAAACGGGAGCGGACGCCGACGGAATGGGCCTTCTTCGCGGTGGGACTTGCCGCGACGGCGGTGTTGACGGTCTTCATCACGCGGATCGCCCGGAAGGCCCTGGCAAAGGTGGTGCCGACTCAGCCTACCATGTCAATGGAAAGGGGAAATCCCGCATGACTGTGACGTTGCAACCAGACGATGTTCATAACCGCGTCCTGCTTGGGAACGTCCACCCGCCGCAGTGGAAGAACCCCGAACCGGCCGGCCGCTACAACCTGGTCGTGGTCGGCGCCGGGACCGCGGGGCTCGTGACGGCGGCGGGGGCGGCGGGTCTTGGCGCCAAGGTCGCGCTGATCGAGAAGCACCTCATGGGAGGGGACTGCCTCAATGTTGGGTGCGTCCCTTCCAAAGGGCTCATTCGCGCCTCGCGCGCCGCCGCTGCCGTCCGGGACGCATCCGGTTTCGGCGTGTCGGTCCCGGAAGGGGCCCGCGTCGACTTCCCCAAGGTGATGGAACGGATGCGGCGGCTCCGGTCTGAAATCAGCGCGAACGACTCCGTCCACCGCTATACGAAGCTGGGCGTGGATCTGTTTGTCGGCGAAGGGCGTTTCGTCAGCTCCGACGCCGTAGAGGTGGACGGAAAGCGGCTTCATTTCAAGAAGGCCGTGATCGCGACGGGGGCGCGCGCCGTGGTGCTCCCCATCCCGGGCCTTGCGGAGGCCGGGTGCCTGACGAACGAAACGATCTTCTCGCTCACGGAGCTCCCTAAGCGCCTGGCCGTGATCGGCGCCGGCCCCATCGGCTGCGAGATGTCCCAGGCGTTCCGGCGGTTCGGTTCGGATGTGTTTCTCCTGGAGGTCTCTCCCAAGATCCTGGGCCGCGAGGACGCCGATGCCACCGAGCGCGTCCAACACGCCTTCGCCCGGGATGGGGTCCGGACGGTGTTCGCCGTCAAGCTCCTCCGGGTCGAAAAGGAGGGGAATGAAAAGCGGATCTACCTGGAGTGCGCGGGGAAAGAGGAAATGATCGCCGTCGACGAGATCCTCCTGGGCGTCGGCCGCGCGCCCAATGTCGGAAACCTAGGGTTGGAGGCGGCCGGGGTCGCCTTTGACAAGCAGGGCGTCCGGGTGAACGACTTCCTCCAGACCACGAACCCCCGGATCTACGCGGCGGGGGACCTCTGCTTCGCCTACAAGTTCACACACACGGCGGATGCCCTGGCGCGGATCGTGATCCAGAACGCCTTGTTTCTGGGACGGAAGCGTACAAGCGCCCTTACGATTCCCTGGTGTACCTACACGGACCCCGAGATCGCGCATGTCGGGATGTATGAGAAAGACGCCAAAGAGAAGGGGATCGCGGTTCAGACGTTCGTCCAGGAGTTTGCCGAGGTGGACCGCGCGGTTCTGGACGGGGAGGACGCGGGATTGGTAAAGGTGCATGTGCGCCAGGGAAGTGACGAGATCCTGGGGGCTACCATCGTCGCTTCGCATGCGGGGGACATGATCTCCGAGATCTCCGTCGCGATGGCCGCCGGCTTCGGCCTCGGCCGTCTCTCGAGTGTCACCCATCCTTACCCCACGCAGGCGGAGGCGATCCGCAAGGCAGGCGACGCCTATCAGCGGACGCGCCTGACGCCGTTCGTGCGGAGACTGTTCTCGAAGTGGCTCCAGTGGAGCCGGTAAGGAAGCCATGGAACCACAGCCGGATCGAAAAAAGGTCAAACAGCTCGATGTCTGAACGCCTTCTGGTTTTCGTGCGCCATCCCGAAATCGGCCGCGTGAAGACGCGCTTGGCGCGCGAGGTCGGCAAACGCCGTGCTCTTTTCGTTTACAAATCCCTTTTGCGTTCGACGCTCGTGCTCGCCCGCGTGCAGGCGGCGATGGGACGTTCCGTCGAGGTGTGGGTTGCTCCGGGCAGACGCCTGCAAGCGTTCCAATCCAGATGGGGGCAAGGGCTTTCCTGTCTTGCCCAGACCGCGGGCGATCTCGGATCTCGTTTGAGGGTGGCGTTTGATCGGAGCTTGAAACAGGGGATTTGCCGCACTGTCGTTATCGGGAGCGACTGCCCTGATTTAACAGGAGACCACCTGAAAGATGCTTTCCACGCGCTGCGGAAGTTTCCGGCGGTCCTCGGCCCAGCCGCCGACGGAGGGTATTACCTGCTGGGGCTCTCCCAGCCCATTCCGGAAATCTTGACCCGGATCTCCTGGGGAACGGAACGGGTCCTGGAAACCACACTCACACGCCTGCGCCAAAAGGGAATGCGCTGGCGTCTCCTCGAAACACTCCATGACGTGGATCGGAAGGAAGACTTATATGAAACGATACAAGTTGTTGGACAAGGAGGGGGCGAATGACACAGGCGACAGAAAATGGGTCCTTGAATCGGGACAGGCTCCGCGCAAGCTTGAGCGAGTTCTATGGCCGGACCCTGAAGACAAGCGCGGATCTATCGGAAAAGGCCTGTTGCACGACGAGCACGCTTTCACGCTTCCGGGACGTGCTGGAGCTAATCCCGACGGCCGTGAAGGACAAGCATTACGGTTGCGGCTGTCCTCTGCCGGAAGACGATCTGACCGGTCTCACCGTTCTGGATCTGGGATCCGGCGCCGGCGTGGATGCCTTCATCGCTTCGTATCTCGTCGGCCCAGAAGGGTTCGTCCACGGCGTCGACATGACCGATGAGCAGTTGGCGGTGGCGCGGGAGAACGCGCCGGTCGTCGCCAAGCGCTTCGGCTATGCGCGCCCCAATGCGGCATTCCACAAGGGGTTCATCGAGACGGCCGACAACATCCCGGACAACTCGGTGGACCTTGTGATCTCCGACTGCGTCGTAAACCTCTCTCCGGCCAAGGAGGAGGTTTTCCGCACGGTCTGGCGCGTCCTGAAGCCCGGCGGCGAACTTTATTACTCGGACATCTTTTCGGATCGGCGCGTGCCGGAGACGATCCGGAATGACCCGCGCATGGTCGCGGAGTGTCTGGGTGGCGCGGATTACGAGCACGACGGGTTCGACCGGATGAAAGACGCCGGCTTCCTGGACCCGCGCGTCGTTTCCCGGCGCGTCCTGCAGACCGAGGCGATGGGAGAGCCGATCACCTTTTCCTCATTGACGGTCCGGGCGCAGAAGTTCGAGACCCCTCTCGACCGGCGGTGCGAGGATTATGGTCAGGTCGCCATCTACAAGGGGAACCTCCCGGGAAGTCCCGCGCGGTTCATTTATGACGATCATCATGCGTTCGAGTCGGGACGTCCTACGCCGGTCTGCCGGAATACCGCACGGATGCTTTCGGATACACGCCTCGCGAAATATTTCGATGTCACAAAACCCGTTCGGCATTTCGGTCTTTTCGCCTGTGCTCCTGCGTCAGCCGCGCCGGGCGAGGTAAAACCCGCAGGGGCCTGCTGCTGATGGAAACGGACGGGCGTCAAAAAACAGCCGTGGTGGACTTCCAGCGGGTCGCAAATGAACCCCGCCTCGACGACCTCTGGTTCCTCCTCGGCTCGAAATGCAACCTCGCTTGTATCCATTGCTACGTCGGGTCCTCCCCCACAAACGACATCCTCCCTCAGATGACTCTCATGGAGGTGCAGCGGTTCCTCGACGAGGGAGCCCGTTTCGGGCTCTCCCACGTCTATTTCACTGGCGGCGAACCATTTCTTAACAAAGAGATCCTGCCGATGCTGGAGGCGGCCCTGGACGGCGCTCGCCGCGTCACGGTGCTGACCAACGCCACCAAGCCCTTGGAGAAGGCGTTTGACGCGGCGGTGTCGCTGGCGCGCCGTTCGGAGGGGCGCCTCTCCTTCCGCGTGAGTCTGGACCATTATGTCGAGGCGCGCCACGATGCGATCCGGGGGAAGGGGCAATTCCACCTCACGGTGTCTCTCGCGGTCCGTTTGGCGAAGGCCGGCGTGCCCCCCATCATCACGGCAACGGCGGAGGTGTTCCGGGGAAACCCGATGAGCTCGGCTCAGTGCGAATCGAGGTTGCGCGGCCTGTTCGCCGAGGAGGGGGCTGACGTTGAAGTCAAGCTCCTCCCGGCGGTTCTTGAGATGGGATCCCAGCTCTTGCGCATCGACGGCCCGAAAGAGACCCCCGTCCTGTCGGACGACCATCTCGCTTCCTTCCGCTTCGACAAGCGGACGCTCATGTGCGCCAACGGCCGCTCGGTCCTGAAGCGCGCCGACGGCGCTCTTCGGGTCTATCCCTGCCCCATCATTTACGAGGTTCCCGCGTTCGATCTCGGCGGGAGCCTCGCCGAGTCGTTCGGGCGGGCCGTCTCCCTGACGCATCCTGCTTGCGCGACATATTGTTGCCGGGCCACGGGGCCGCGCGGCACCTGTACGAATGCCTAAGATCAGCGTTGTCATCCCCGCCCTGAACGAGGAAGGGATTCTCCCAGGGACGCTCTCGGCGCTCTCCCGGGCGGACCCCGAGGTGGAGATCCTGGTCGTCGACGGCGGGAGCACCGATCAAACCGAGGTGGTCTGCCGTCCTTTTTCCATTCGTTTCTTGAAGGTCTCGAGGGGCCGCGGCCGCCAGATGAACGCGGGAGCCGCCGAGGCCCGAGGGGACATCCTCTGGTTTCTTCACGCGGACACGCGCGTGACCTCCCGGGCCTTGAGGCGTCTGCGGGAAGCGGTCGCGGATCCGCGGATCGTCGGAGGCGCCTTCCGTTTTGCGGTGGATTCCCCACGGCGCCGCTACCGGTGGTTGGAGAAGGGGGTGTGGTTGCGCTCCCGTCTTTTGTGCCTTCCGTACGGGGATCAGGGAGTCTTCGCGCGGCGGGATATTTTTGAATCTCTGGGAGGGTTTCCCGATTGGCCGCTGATGGAGGACATTGGATTCGTTAAAGCGCTGCGTCAGGCAGGCCGGTTCGTGGTTCTGGAAGAGCCAATCTTCACCTCCGCCAGAAGGTGGGAAGAACGGGGGTTTGTCGCGACCACGGCGCGCAACCTGGCGCTTCTTGGCCTGTTTGCTCTGGGTAAGGATCCCCGGTCCCTGTCACGTTGAAACCGCCAGGACCACCTTGCCGAAATGCCCGCCGGTCTCGAGGCGCCGATGCGCTTCGCGCGCCTGGCCCAGCGGAAAGACCTGATCGACCACGGGACGGAGCTTCCCTTGAGCGAGGAGCTTGAGGCATTCGGTCAATTGCCAGTGCGACCCCAGGAAGGATCCCAGCAGGGTGATGCGCCGCGCGTAAAGCGGTGCGAGGTCGAACGTGGCTTTCGGTCCCGCCGTCACGCCGCAGAAGACGATCCGCCCGCCCGGCGCCGCGAGATCCGCCAGGCGCGCCAACCCCTCTCCGCCTACGGAGTCGCAGACGACGTCGACGCCGCGGCCGCCCGCCGCCGCCACGACACGCGCGGCAAAGTCCTCCGCGCGGCGGTTCACGGTGTGGTCGGCTCCCAGGGCGCGCAGGCGATCAAGTTTTTCATCACTGCTGGCGCTTGCGATCACGGCCGCGCCGAACGCCTTCGCCAACTGCACCGCGGCGACACCGATGCCGCTTCCGGCAGCGGTTACCAGGACCTTCTCGCCGGGAGAGAGCTTGGCGCGCGAGAAGAGCATCTCATAGGCCGTGACGAACGTCAGGGGAAACGCCGCCGCGGACGCGAACTCGAGGGTGTCGGGGATCGGGAAAACGCCGCGCGCGGGGGCGACGGCGAATTCGGCGTACCCGCCAGGGGCGGACCGTCCCAGGATCGCGTACGACGGGCAGAGGGGTTCGATCCCCTTGCGGCAGAAGCCGCACCCGCCGCAACAGCGCGCCGGAAAGAGCACGGCGCGCTTCCCCACAAGCGCGGGGTCCACCTCTTGGCCGCAGGCGTCCACGACGCCGGCGATGTCGCTTCCCAGGATTTGCGGGAAGGAGATCCCTCCGCGCGCCCCCTCGCGGACCCAGAGGTCTAGGTGGTTCAAGGCGCACGCCTTGACGCGCAGGCGCACTTCGCCGGGGCCAGGCGCCGGATCGGGAAGTTCCCCTTCTGTCAGGACCTCCGGCCCGCCGTGGCGCTCGATGTAGACCGCTTTCATAAGGGGCCGTGCAGAAATAACTGCTGTGTTTGATAGGAGGGTTCACGGGACATGAACAAATATCTCGGAGATTTTTCACGAGAGATCTTTTCGCTAACTCCCTTCTGCACGGCCCCTTATATAAGATTCGCGCAAAAAAAAGGAACGAAAAGACAACAGAATTAAAACGGTCCATTGCAATAGAATCGATCAGTTATTTTGGCGCGAATCCTAAGAAGTCATGGGTCATGAGAAGGGAGAGGATTTCGCAGGGCGAGGAACGTTATCTCTCATTTTTCCGGGGCTTCCAGGCGATTTCCGGTTTTTGGGCGCGGATGTTCGCTGCCCGGGCCATGGTGAAGAGAAGGTCGGAGAGGCGGTTCATGAAGCGGGTCAATTCAGAATCGACCTTCTCCTTTTCGGCGAACGCCACAAGCGCGCGCTCTGCGCGCCGGCAGACGGTGCGTCCCAAGTGAAGCCAGGCCGCGAGCGAAGTCCCGCCCGGCAGGATGAAATGCCTCAGGGGAGCGAGTTCTTGGTCGAGCTTGTCGATCCATCGCTCGAAAAGGAGCGTGTCCCGGGCCGTGATCCGCGGCGTCATCGGATGGGACGTCGGGGAGGCAAGATCCGCCCCCGCGACAAAAAGAAGCTCCTGGATCTGGGAAAGCATGCGGGTTAGTTCCTTGTCTTTTGAGACGGCACGGGCCAGTCCCAGGACCGAGTTCAGTTCGTCCACCTCCCCGTAGGCGCCGATTCGCGGATGAGCTTTGGAGACCCGCCCGGCGCCGAAGAGGCCGGTCTGTCCCGCGTCTCCCGTCTTCGTATAGATCTTGTGCCAGGGGCTGCAAATTTGGCGCGTCTTGCCGCCGGACCGGGAAGGGGGAGGGGTCAAGAGGACGGCGATTCTAGCCGATTTTAAGAAGAGAGGGAGTGCGACATGGTTCCCGAGGAACTGAACGTCAAACCTGTCACGCCCGACCAACCCCGCCAGGAGGGCCAAGCGCCCAAGAAGCCACGGGCCGCCGCCCGGCGCCCCAAAGGATCCCCTGCCGTTTCAGAGACACAGCTTGAAGAGTCCGAGCGCCGCTCGGAGCTGGGGCTCGCCGAGCCGGACCTCGGCGGAACGGTCCACGCAACGGTCTAGTGCTGATTATTTCTTCCGCGCGCTTTCAAGCCATCCCTTCCAGAAGAGGACGAGAGCCGCGCGGTCAGCCCGGTTGTCGCTAAAGGGGAGCGAAGCCTTGCGGCCTGAGAGGCGTTCCAGCGCCTCGTGCGCGGCGCGTGCGAGTGGGACATCGCTTCCGGCAAGGAGGTCGATCAAGGGCGCGGCCACAGACAGATCCCCCAGTTCCCCCAGCGCCGTCACGAATACCTGACGGTTCCAGGGGTCGGGGTCCGCCAGGCGCGCGGCGAGAGCCGACGCCGCCGAAGCGGCTTTCATCTGCGCGAGCGCCATCGCGGCGCCTCGGCGGACCTCGGGGGCTTGATGGTCAAGTGCCGCCAGCAGGACGCCGATGGCGGCCGGGCCCGCGCCCACGAACCGGTCGATGGTCGCCGAGGCCTTCGGGATCGAGCGGAAATCCTCGAGCCATCCGCGCATTGTTTCTTCTGACGTTGGCGGGGATGTCGTGGGAGGGATGGGGGAAGGCGTCTTCGCAGGGGGCTTGCGCAGGGTCTCCAGATCGTTGATCCGGCCGCGAATCTGGGGGAGGAGTTCCGGGATCCCGAGACGCCGTTCGACTTCTCGATAGGCCAGGAGGGCTTGGGGGATCTCCCCCTTGACGACATGCGCTTCCGCCCGGTCCTTCTCGATGGGAAAGAGGTTTTTCACGATGTTGCGTCGCTCCCAGTCAGCGAGTTTTGAGAGCTCTCGGCCGGCCTGCGTTGACGCAAGATGCCCCGGAAACCGTGAGAGTTCCGCGAGCGCGCCGGCGTGGTCGCGCGCCTCGAGAAGTGCCCCGCGGCGGGCCTGGATTTCTTGGAATGTCTGACGGGCTTCCTTTTCGTCTTTTTCTTCCTGGGAGGGGGCGGCCGGAGCTTCAGGGCGCCCCAAGGGCGGCCGCGCCGGGGTGGCCGCCGTCTCCCGCGAGAGCTTTGCCTCGATTGCTTCCGAGCGCCTCTGGAAGGCGGACAACTGCTCTTGAAGAAGGTCGAGACGCGCCGCGAGCGCCCGGCGGGCCTCGCTGCCCATCGCCTCGGCGGCTCGGCGATCCTGCTCGACCGTGCGGATCTGGGCGTCCCACTCGGCGCGAAGGGTCTCGATCTGGGTCTTGAGTGCGGCCATTTCGTCTTTGACTTCGCGAAGCGGGCTCTCAGCAGATCTGGCCGGTGATGAAGCCAGCGAGGGAGGCTGCGAATTGCCGCTCTTCAGGACGAACTGCCACCCCAGGATCCCGAGGGCGAGCCCTGCGGCGCCGGCCGAAAGGATCCAAAAGAGTCCGGCGGAGTGGGATGTGGCCGGGGCGGGAGAGAGGGTTTTCGGTTCGCCGTTGCCATGGGCGTGGGGGATGTCGGCGCCGCACCGGCGGCAGAGGGCCGTCGTGCCGTCGAAAAGCGGCAGGTCGCGCGTTTGGCATCGGGGACAGGCGACGGCGTTCGCCATCCGCAACTTCTCGGCGCAGATCGGGCAGAAGATCCGCCCCTGGAACCGGATCACCTCATCCCGCTCGATCTGCTCCTGGGGAATGGAACTTGAACAGCGTGTGCAATGAGCAGACACCGCAAAGATAATAAACACCAAACATCAAACGACAAACTCCAAACAAACGGAAAAACTCAAAGCGCCAAACAAAGGCATAGAAACAAAGAAGGAGAACGCGCCAGGTTGCTTCAGACGTTGGCGCTTGTTTCTGTTCTGTTTGGTCGTTTGATGTTTGTCCGTTTGTTTGGTGTTTGGGCTTTTGGATTTTGGTGTTTATTCTCCCTTTGTGCATCACGTCATGACGCCGGGGCAATCTCCTTCGGGCTCTTCGGGGGGCCTCTGCATTCCCCTGGTGACGCCGCTCGATGCCGACGGGCGCGTGGCGGAGGAAGACTTGCGCGCGCTCATGCGGCATTTGGCGCCGCATGCCGCGATGCTGTTTCTGTGCGGGACGACGGGGGAATGGAACCGGATCGGACCGGAGGAGCGGCGCCGTGTGATTGCGCTCGGCGTCGACGAGGGGCGAAAACTCCGCCAACACCAGAGCGTGCCGGTTTGGGTGGGGGTGACGGCCCCCACGCGGGAGGAGACCCTCGCGAACGCCGCGCTCGCCCTCGAACTCTCCGCCGACGCGATGGTGATCGCCCCCCTGGCCGTCGCGGGGCTTGAGATGGTTCGGTTCTTCCAGAGGGATCTCGCGGGGCTTTTCGAGTCCAAGGGAAAGAGCCTCCCCGTCTACCTGTACGACAATGCCGACATCGCGGTCGACCCCGATGTCCCCCACATGCACACGCGTGACGTCAAGGCGGTGAGCCGCCTGGAGTGGGTGAAGGGGGTCAAGGTCACGGCGGGGCTCTCGGTCCTGGGGAACTACACGAAGGCCGCCGAGAATTTTAGGGACGATTTCGAGATTTTCGCGGGGAATCCCTTGGCGGCGTTCGACATCTTCCGCCCCCGCCGGGGATTCCTGGGGACGATCCAGGAGCATTGGCGGCAGTATCTTCTGCACGATCGCTTCCCCGTGGGCGTCGTGGCGGGAACCGCGAACCTCGCCCCGGCCCACTGGAAGAAGGGCTGGGCGGCCTGCCGAGCCGGGGATGTCGAGCGGATGGACTTCTTGAGGACGGCGCTCGAGGCGCTTTCGAAACTTTCGGTTTTCGATGCGCCGGGTGTGCCCGGCGGCCAGGACGTCAAGAAATCGATCGCCTGCCTGAAGGAGGGATTAAGACGGGACGGGGTGATCCGGAGCGGCGCCGTCGCCCCGGGGACCAAAAATTTGACGCCGGAGGAAGCGGCCGCGTTCGGCGAGCGGTTCGCCGCGTGGAAGAAAACATACGGCAGCTTGTGATATCATCCCTTGTCCGATGAGCGCGAGAACTAAAAAAGTCAACCTGGCCGCCGAGGCCCGCAAGGCGGCCGGCGTTATGCGCGCGGAACTCTCGGCGCTCCACGCGCGCTTCGCCCCCGAGCGCGTGGCCCAGGCGGCGCGGCTCGTCCTGGCCGCCGAAAAAAAAGGCGGGCGCGTCCATCTCCTGGGGATGGGGAAACCCCTCGCCGTCGCGCGCTACCTCGCCTCGTCGTTTTCGAGCACCGGGACCCCCGCCTACGCGCTCGACGCCGCCGAGGTCGTCCATGGAAGCGCCGGCCAGGTCCGGCCGGGTGACGTCGTGATCGCGATCTCCAATAGCGGCGAGACCCCCGAGACGAGAGCCGCCGCGACCCTGGTGAAATCCCTGGGGGCGAAGATCGTCGGCGTCGCGGGGAAACCCGGCTCGTGGCTGGCCAAGCACTCCGACGTCTTCCTTGAGGCCGGCGTCGCGCGCGAGGGGGATCCCTTGAACCTCGCGCCGCGCGCGAGCATTCTGGCGGAGATCTTCGTCCTCAACGCCCTGTCTGTCGCGCTCCAGGCCGCCAAGGGGCTCACGGTAGCGCAGTTTCGACAGTGGCACCCCGGCGGGGCGCTCGGACAGAGAAGCCGCTCCTAGAGCATTTTCCAGGAGGCTGTGTAATACTACAACGTTCCTTTCGCGATAGCACAGCATCTACTCCCTGGGCCGCAGGAAACACCTGGGAGTGCGTCTGAGATCGATGCCCCATTGGCATAATTCGCGTCGGCGGTGTTTGTCATGCGATCTGGCGGCTTCCTCACGACGCCTCTGCCAGTAGACGATCTTGTGCAAGACTTTCTGCAACTGCCGCGTCCGCTCCTACCCGGGAGTCGTCGGATCCAACTGGCACAGGATCGCCCTGCGGATCTGACAGACACTCCACCAGGGATTTTTCCTCCCGCAGCCTTCGAGTCTGCTCCGACAGGAAGTAGACCGAGAGCATCGAAAGCGCCAGGTGCCGCTGGACCGACCGATACATGTGCACTTCGAAGGCGTCGAAACCCACCTCCTGCCTGGCCTCCTCGAACAGTTGCTCGATGTGACAGCGGGAGGACGCCACGCAGTTATCCACCTTTCCCAGCGTCCCGCAGTACTGCCGTTTCACCCCGACGGTCTTGTCTCCCCTCCTGGCGAAGGTCGTCTCGTCCACGACCACGATCGCGTTTTCCCCGCCGTGGTCCCGTTGCAACACGCGCTGGTGCCTCCGGCGAAGCTTCTGCTCGTCCCACTTGCGCATCGACAGGAATTGCTGCGAGGTCCTCGGCGCCACCCCCGCGTCCAACGCAATCGGTTCCGCGCTTTTGGCGGCACGCGGCCCCAACTGGCCCCTCATATACGTCCCCATATGCTCCCGGGTCCGTCGGTCCCGGATGCACTTCCTGAACTCCCGCGTGTAGGTCGCCAACTCGTGCCGCAATCCCTTCAACGTCCGCATGTCCATTGATCCCCCCTTGGAGATCCGCCACCACGGCAGACGCATCTCCAAGAAAGATCGGCACTTCCACGCCTCGCACTTGATGGCTCTGCGGCGCTGTAGTGATAATATTATAAATGAGACCTGACCCCTTTTTTTCACGGCCGCGAATTCCAGGCCGCTTGAGGCCGCCAGGTCCGCTGCAGCGTTGTCCACGGCGGTGCGGGCCGACGCGGTGGTGAGCATACCGACGTGAAGGAAGGAGAACGCCACGAGGGAGGTGAGCGCCACGAGGCCCGCCACGAGAAGAAGCGCGATCCCGCGTTGGCGTTGTCGAGAGTGTGCCGGAGCATCTGGCATCACGCGAGCGCCGCCACCACCGCGTCGGCAAATTCCGAGGTCGATCCCGTTCCGCCGATGTCGCTCGTGCAGGCCTCTCGGCGGGTGGCGATGACATGCAGGACCGCCCGGTGAATTTTTTCGGCGCGGGAACCCTCGCCGATATGCTCGAGAAGCATGAGCGCCGAAAAGAGGAGGGCGGTCGGGTCGGCCTTCCCCTGTCCGGCGATGTCCGGGGCGCTTCCGTGGACCGCTTCGAAGATGGCGCAGTGGGTGCCGAGGTTGGCCGAGCCTGTGAGGCCCAGCCCTCCCACGAGCCCCGAGGCGAGGTCCGAGAGGATGTCGCCGAAGAGGTTGGTCGTCACCATGATGTCGAAGTGGCGGGGATTGATGACCATTTGCATGGCGGTGTTGTCGACGATCATGTCCTCGAAAGAGATGTCGGGGTACTCCTTGGCGATCGCCCGTCCGCAATCGAGGAAGAGGCCCGTCGTCAGCTTGAGGATGTTCGCCTTATGGACGAGCGTCACTTTTTTCCGTTTTTTGGTGCGCGCATAGTCGAAGGCCGCCCGGATCACGCGGTCGCTCGAGACTTTCGTCACCAATCCCGTGCTCTGGGCCTCGGTGTGCGCTTCGTTGATCCAGTGCTCCTGTCCGATGTAGAACCCCTGCGTGTTCTCACGGAAGATCACGAGGTCCACCCCGTCGAAAGGGGTCTTGATCCCCGGGATCGAGCGAGCCGGCCGGATGTTGGCATAGAGGTCGAAAGTCTGGCGGAGCGTGACGTTCACGGAGCGGAATCCCGTTCCGACGGGGGTCGTCAAGGGGCCTTTCAGGGCCAGTGCGTGCCGGCGGATCGCGTCGATCGTGGCGTCGGGGAGGGGGGTTCCGCAGGCTTCGGCCGCGGCGAGCCCCGCCTGGGCCGGGATCCATTCTAGGGGAGCGCCGGCCGCCTCGAGGATCTTGAGCACGGCGCGCGTGATCTCGGGGCCGATTCCATCCCCCTCAATGAGGACCACCGGCGTCTTTTTCATGCGGTCGTATCGTACCCTGCGTCGGGCAGAGGGCAATGCTCGTGCTTCGACACGAAAGTTTTGAGTGCTGCGCACCAAAATTTTCGGCTCAGCACGAACGGAAGAAATCCAGAAGGCCGAGGGGCTTGTCTGTGTGCCGCCGTTTGATGACCCGCGGATCGTCGCCGGACAGGGGACGATCGGCATGGAAATCCTGGAGGACTGTCCCGAGGTGGATCTCGTTCTCTGTGGCGTGGGAGGCGGAGGGTTGATTTCGGGCATCGCTCTGGGGGTGAGACTTGTGCGTTCCGCCGCTAGCGTTGTGGGAATCGAGCCGGAGGGGGCCCCGACGCTCTGGACAAGTTACAAGGAAGGGAAGCCGGCGCGGCTCGCTTCCGTGAAGACGATCGCCGACGGGCTCTCGGCCCCCTGGACGGGAGAGCTCAACTACCGGATCTGCCGGCGGCTGGTCGAGGAGGTGATCCTCATGAGCGATGAGGAGATCCGCAGCGCGGTGCGGGTTTTAGCCGACCGCGCGCGCGTCGTGGCGGAGCCGGCCGGCGCGGCGGCTTTCGCGGCGATTCTTGCAAAGAAAATCCCCATCGCGCCCCAGCAGAAGGTTGTCTGCATCGTGAGCGGCGGCAACATGGGGCTCGACCGTCTCAAGACGTTCCTGTGAGGCTGGCCAGAATCACTCGTCCTCGTAAATGGGGGCGGGAGTGATGCCGAGGCAGCGAAGGTAGATTGTCAATTGGCCTCGGTGGTGCCAGTACTCATCGTAAAGAGAATCCAATAACGCTCGCGCCGGGACCCTCTTATTGCAAAAAAAACCATTCTTTTGAGCTTCCGCGACGTCAGTTTCCTGGCTGTGAGGATTCTTTGACGCTGGACTGTTTTGAAGCGACGGTTGAGCTCCGTCGAGGTTCGGATGGGTGTTTCTTGAGTCCGCCATTCTTGCAGGCTGAGTTCTCCTGTTTCAAAAGCTTTTAAAAATCCGATTTGCAGGCCCCAAAAATGGCCCAAGAGCTCACCCAGCGTCCGAGCTCCGCGGGCGGGAACAAACTGCCACCGGTTTTTCGGAAGAGACCGGATCATCTTCTGTGTCGCTTGATCCGCCCATTCCAAACGAGCCAATTTTTTATGCGTTTCTTTCATCGGGGACATTGTCAGTTTTTTGCGAAGCTTGGGCCAGATCCAAGGCGTGAACCGCGGCGTCGCGCCTACTTGTGACACCCGCCGCGGCGAGCAACGCTGGAGATGATCTGCGATCTGGAATGTCCATTTCATGAAGCGATGGCCAGATTCAAGGCGCGGGCCGCGAAGGCTGTGTCTCGTGGCGACACGGCGAGCGGCCCGCAACGTAGAAGATGGCCGTCGATACGTGAAATGGTGGGCAGGCCCGGGATCGAACCGGGGACACCAGGATTTTCAGTCCTGTGCTCTACCAGCTGAGCTACCTGCCCGCTTCTCCGTAGGAGAAAGGGACCGTAGTGTATCGGCGCTCGAAGGGGCCTCAAGCCCTAAGGCGCCGCGCGGAAATAACTTCTGTGTTTGATGAGGAGGGCTCACAGGGTATAAGCGAATATCTCGGAGATCTTACGCGAGAGATTTTTCGTCCAACTCCTTTCCGCACGGCGCCTTATATAGGATTCGCGCAAAAATAAAGGAGGTTGGGAAGAAAATGGATACAACGATCAATGACAGAAGTTATTTTTGCGCGAATCCTAACCTGAAAGCGTGAGCGACGCTCTCAACAAAGAGCCGCCTTGTTGCGACGGCTTGAAAGGCGTCTGGGTGCGGCGGCTCGCCCACGGTGAGAATCCGTATCAACAACCGGCCGACCAGTTCGCAGATCCCGATTCGACAGATCCATGGGCGCTCCATCGGTTCGCTGCGCGCACGGAAAATGCCCCCTGCTACACGAATCTCGCCGACGCCGATGCGCTCGTGACGACACTCGCGGCCGCGGCGGCGGCCTTCCTGGAGAATTTCGGACGGATCCCCTTTTTGGCCGTGGCCGCCAAGCATGGGAACGCCTGCGGCGCCGCTTTCGACGCGGACGATCCGGCGGCGGCCGTGGAGGGAGCCCTCTGGGGAAATCCCCGCGCGATCTGGGGCGGTGAATTCATCACGAACTGCGAGGTGACGGAAGATCTGGCGCGGCGGCTCTTCGAAAGCGAGGCGCGAAAGGCGCGCTTGGGGAAACGGCAATGGCTTCTCGACATGGTCATCGCGCCGGGATTTTCCGGGGCCGCGGTCGCGATCCTGTCGCAGCGTAAAGGGGTGAAGCTTTTCGAAAATCCTGCTCTGGCGGGTTCCCCCCCGGCGGCCGCTTCCTGCCACCACCGCCCGGTGCGCGGCGGGATCTTGAGACAGCCCGCCGCCTCCTTCGTCTTTGCGGCCGCGAAGGCCGATTGGGTCCCCACGCCGCTTGAAGGGAAGGTTCTCGGCTCGCTTCTTTTGGGGTGGGCTGCGGCCTTCACCGCCAACGTCGGCGGGAACGAGGTCGCCCTGGCGCGCGAAGGAAGGCTCCTGGGTTTGGGCGGCGGCCCTTCTACGGTCGACGCCGTCGAGACAGCTCTGCACCGTGCCCGCGCGGTAGGTCACGACGTGTGCGGCGCGGTCTTCTCGGCCGACGCTTTTTTTCCTTTTACCGATGCTCCTCAGCTTTTGATCGATGCCGGATGCGCCGCCGGGTGCGTTCCCTCCGGGGGACAGGCGTTCGCCCAGGTCCGGGCATGCTTGGAAAAAGCCGGCGTCGCGATGGCGTATCTGGCGCCCGAGATTCGGGGATTCTGCCGGCACTGATTGAAGAGAGGTTGATTCAGATTTTTGCGCGGGGACAATCACCCCCGTGACACTTCCGCTTCTGGGGCTCCTTGTGATGGCGGCCCTCGCGGCCGGCTATGCCCTTTACGGCAGGATGCTCTCGCGCCGCTATGGGATCGATCCGAAGCAGGAAACCCCCGCTGTGACCTATCGGGACGGGGCCGATTTCGTCCCGACAAAGCCCTTTTATCTTCTGGGACAGCATTTCAGCGCGATCGCCGCGGCGGGGCCGATCGTGGGGCCGATCGTTGCCTGCACGCAATTCGGCTGGTTCCCCTGCCTGCTTTGGATCGTGCTCGGGGCGGTTTTCATCGGGGCGGCGCACGACTTCTCAGCGCTCGTGGCGAGCGTCCGGCACAAGGCCTGCTCCATCGCCGAGATCGTCGGGGAGCATGTGAGCCGCCGTGCCTGGATCGCGATGATGATTTTCATCTGGCTCGCGCTTGTCTACGTCATCATCGCCTTCACGGATGTCACGGCCGGGACGTTCCTGGGGAAGGTTGAGGAGCTGGAGCTCTCGGGAGCGACGGTCCGTTTCGAACGGGGGGGAGCCGTCGCCTTCGCGAGCGCCTCTTACCTGGTGTTGGCTCTTTTCATGGGGCTTGTCCAGCGCCGGTGGAATCTCCCTTTGTGGTTTCTCACGGCCGTTTTCGTCCCGGCGACCTTGGGGGTGGTGTGGCTCGGCACGCAGTGTTCGGGATTTCTCTCTTTTTCCGGCCCGCATGCGCAAAAAGCCTGGGGGGCGGCGATCCTGGGATACTGTTTCGTGGCGTCGCTTCTGCCGGTCTGGCTTCTGCTCCAGCCGCGCGGATACCTGGGGGGATTCGTCCTCTACATGGCGCTCGCGGTCGGCGCCGTGGGATTGTTCTCCGGGCGTTTCGAGATCCGGCAGCCCGCCTTCAAGGGGTTCGACGTCACGGCGGCGGCGGGGCCGACGGGGCTGTTGTTTCCGTTTCTTTTCGTGACGATCGCCTGCGGCGCCTGCAGCGGCTTCCACGGGCTTGTCGCCAGCGGCACCACCTCCAAGCAGATTTCAAACGAGTCGCACTGCCGGCCCGTCGGATACGGCGCGATGCTTCTGGAGGGATTCGTGGCCCTGATCGCGCTCTCCACGATCATGATCCTCGAAAAGCCGGCCGGCCCCCCTGGGGCGACCTACGCCAGCGGCATGGGGCATTACCTGGCTGTCGTGATCGGCCGGGAGAACCTCCCTTTTGCCATCATCTTCGGCGCGATGGCCTTCTCGACGTTCGTCTTCGACACGATCGATGTCGCCACGCGGTTGGGGCGCTACATCCTGCAGGAGGTCTTCAACTTCCGCTCGAGAGCGGGGGCGGCCCTAGCGACCCTGGCGACCGTCGGGGTCCCTTTCTTTTTCATCCTCGCCTCGCCGCCGGCTCTTCCCGGGAAGCCCGCTCCCTACATGGCGTATTGGACGCTCTTTGGGACGTCGAACCAGCTGCTGGCGGCCCTGACACTCTTGGGAATCACGGTCTGGCGCTGGCGGCTCAGGAAACCGTGCTGGTTCATCTTCCTGCCGATGCTGTTCGTGATGGCAATCACAGTTTGGGCCCTGGTCCGCCAGGCCTGGACGGGGCTGGCGGCCTCCGGATCTTCGCTGGGGACGATCACCGCGGCTGTCAATGGCGCCGTGGCATGCGCGCTCCTGACGCTGGCTGGGTTCGTCGTGGTCGAAGCGGTCCGCGCCGTCCGGCGGCCGGTCGGTTAATATCCGTGCATGCTGGTTCTGGGGATCGAGACCTCTTGCGACGAGACCTCCGCGGCCCTGGTCGAGGACGGCCTGATGATCCGCGCCAACATCGTCTCCTCCCAGGCGCGGCTCCATGAGCGCTACGGCGGCGTCGTCCCGGAGATTGCCAGCCGCGCGCATCTGGCGGCGATCCTCCCGGTCCTGGATGAAGCGTTCGCCCAGGCAAGGGGCGGGATCGGCGACTGCGCCTGCATCGCCGTCACGAACCGGCCGGGCCTCATTGGCGCGCTCCTGGTGGGGGTGACGGCCGCCAAGACGCTCGCTTTTCTTCACAATCTTCCGATCGTGCCGGTCGACCACCTGCAGGCCCATCTCTATGCGCTGATCATGGCGGCGCCGCAGGTGAAGGATCCCCTCGTGGCGCTTCTCGTGTCCGGCGGGCACACGGCGCTCTACCGCCTGAAAAGCCCCATCGAGGCGCGCTTCCTGGGCGGGACGGTCGACGACGCCGCGGGCGAGGCGTTCGACAAGGCGGCGAAGCTCCTGGGGCTCGGTTACCCCGGCGGCCCCTTGATCCAAAAGCTCGCCATGGAAGGGAATCCGCGGGCGGTCGATTTCCCGCGGGCCTGGATGGAGGGAGCCTGCCGGTTTTCCTTCAGTGGCCTCAAAACCGCAGTGCTCTATCGCGTGCGGGGACAGGGGGCGCGCCCTCCGTCGATCGTCGCGGGACGGGGGGGCGACGCCGTTTCCGAGGGGCCGCTCGCGCATCGGGAAAAAGCCGATATCGCCGCCAGCTTCCAGCAGGCGGTGGTGGATGTTCTGGTGGGGAAGACCCGCGAGGCCGTGGAGGCCGAGGGGGTCGACGTCGTCGGCGTCGCCGGAGGGGTCGCGGCGAACGGCCCTTTAAGGGAGGCCCTGAAGGATCTTTGCGGCCGAAAGGGGTGGCGCCTGATCCTCCCCCCGATGCATCTTTGTACCGACAACGCGGCAATGGTGGCGGGGTTGGGGGGGGCGCTGTTTGCGGCCGGAAAAGCCGCCTCCCTCGATTTCGACGCCTACGATCATGCACAAGAAGTCCTAAAAAGTTCTGAGTCCTGAGTTATTAGAGGAGAAAAACGTGGCTCAGCACTCAGCACTTAGAACTCAGAACCTTCCTGTTCTCTTCGTCGTCGGCCCCACGGCCTCGGGCAAGGAGGCGGTCTCGCTGCGTCTGGCCGAACTCCTCGGGGGGGAGATCGTCTCCCTCGATTCGATGAAGGTCTATCGCGGGATGGATATCGGCACGGCAAAACCCTCCCTCGCCCAGCGCGCCAAGATCCGCCATCACCTCGTGGATGTCGTGGATCCTTGGGAGCCGTTCTCGGCGGCGCGCTACGCTCAGCTTGCCGCGTGCGCCGTCACAGAGATCCGCTTGCGCGGAAAGGTCCCGATCGTTTCGGGGGGGACGCCGCTCTACTTGAAGGCGATGGTCTCAGGGTTTTTCGAGGGGCCGGGGGCCGACTGGTCCTTGCGCCGTGAACTGGCCGCACGCGCCGGCGCTGAAGGGGTGGAATCGCTCCATCGCGAACTTTCCGGCGTTGATCCGGAGGCGGCCCGGCGCATCCACCCCAGAGACGAGCGGCGGATCGTCCGGGCCCTCGAGGTCGCGAAGCTGACCGGGCGCCCCATCTCGGCGCTTCAGACGCAATGGAGCGCGTCGGCCCGGGAAAGCTCTGCGGAGCGCTTCATCCTTTTTGGAATCCGGCGCGACAAAGAGGACCTGCACCATCGGATCAACCGCCGCTCGGAACGGATGTTCGACGGGGGGCTCGTCGAGGAGGTCGCGCGCCTCGCGGCAGCCCCGAGCGGGATCGGCCGCGCCGCCGCCCAGGCGGTCGGGTACAAGGAGGTGCTGAAATTCCTGCGGGGGGAGGTCACGCGCGAGGAGGCCCTGGTCGAGATCAAGAAGCGCACGCGCCATTTCGCCAAGCATCAGATGACCTGGTTCAGGCGATTCCCCGAGATCCATTGGGTCTCCTGCGCTCCGGAAGCCGAGCCGGGGGCCCTCGCCGAGGCGATGGCGGCGCGCTTCCAGGAGATGCCGCGGTGAAGCACCCTCGGAGCGTGACGGTGCGCGCTTACGCCAAGATCAACCTGACCCTGGAGGTTTTGGGAAAACGCCCCGACGGGTACCACGAACTGGCAACCGTCATGCAGTGCGTGGATCTGGCTGATACGGTGCGCCTGGGGCGCGCCGGAGCGCACCCGAGGATCGGCTTAAGCATCTCCGGTTCCGCCGCAGCTCGGGAGATCCCCCGCGATTCCCGCAACCTGTGCTGGCAGGCCGCGGATCTCTTCCTGCGTGAAACGGGGGTGTCGGAGGGGGTGAGAATTAACCTCGTGAAGCGGATACCTTCGGGGGCGGGGCTGGGC
>SBBH01000083.1 GCA_005239795.1 Planctomycetales bacterium | reverse complement strand
GGGGGGCGGGGGGGGTGTGACGGCGCTCGGGTAGGAGCCGATCTCCCACCGGGGAAGGGAGGCGAGCCGGCGGTAGAGGCGGTTCGTGTCGGGATGGGGGGGGAGCGCAGGATCGTCCCAGGCGAGTCCCCGCCGGCGCGTGTCGGAGGGGGCGTCCGGCCAGACGGTGTCGTTGACGGCGGCCAAGCCGATCCTCTGTAGGTCTGCGCCGGCCGTTCCGTTTTCGAAATCCTCCTGGCTTCCGAAGAGAAGCGTTTCGGAGGTTGAGAGCGTCCGGCGGATGTTTTTGGCGGCGGCGGCGCCCCCTCCGGCGGACAGAGCTTCCCCGAAGGAGGCGATCTGGAAATGCGTCGGCGCGGCGGTGGTCAACCCCAGCGCGGCCAAGAGGGAACCGGGCAACCTGAAAGGATCGCGGAGATTCCCGTAGGCGGTGGAAGGAGGTGTCGGCATGAGGACCCGCGCGAGGAAGTCGCCCCGGATCTGGCAGGGAAAAGGGGTGAGGTTCCCCAAACCATCGGCGCGGGGAAGGCCCCAACTCGACCAGGCCAAGGGGGTGGCCGACCAGCGGCTTGAGCTGGGGGACGTCCAGGGATGGGGATCGGCCGCGACCGCCATGAAGGCCAGATCCGCCTTGGCTTGGCCGTAGCGTGCCGCCGCGATCGGGTGAGCGCCCAGGCCGTGCGTGAAGATCCCGTCGGCCGCGGCGAGGACCCTTGCATAAAAGCCGCTCCAGGAGAGGTTTTTTCCGGCTGACTGCCGGTAGGCGATCGCCTCCTGGGCGAGGCGGTCCGCCTCGTCGGGATAGATCAGGAGATGGCTTTGATTGTAGGGGGTCGGCGGCGTGCCACTGCGCGGGTCCGGCAGGTAGTAAGCGCCGGGCTCCCAATACCGCGTGACAGAGAGGTGTTGGAGATAGCGCCACAGCGAGGCCAGAACAGGAAGGGATGCCGTCGCCAGATCGATACGCGCTTCGGGCGTGTAAGTCTCTTCCTCCGTCTCCGTTTTTTTGGGGCCGCATTGAGGAGAAAAGGCGTAGGCCCCCAGGGTGATGTAGGGGAGGATTTCCGCGAATCCCTGCGGGAGCCCGGAGGGGGCGGGCGGATACCAGGCGCCGCTTTCCAGAGTTGAGAGGACTGACGCGAGGTGATCGACATCCCGGTATCCTCCAGGAGGACGGTTCGTCAGGATATCGTCTCCCAGGAAGGAGTAATCGATGGAATCTCCCGTGCAGGCCAGGAGCCGGCGGCGCGGATGTCCCGCCGGGAGGAGGATCGCCCCCAGGTTGTTGAGCGCGTGAGCGAGCCCCGCGTGGTGGGGGACCGTGGCGTCGGCGCAGTTGGCTGGGTCGAGATGCCCCGCGTTCACGGGGATCTTCCCGCTGGCCGATTCGATCCGAAGGCTGAATCGCAGGGCGGAGGGAGACGACCTTCCCCGCATTCTGCCATTCCAGGCGGTGTAGCGTCCGTTGTCGTCGACAGGGAGCGGATATCCCTCGCGAATCAGGCGCGCCGCCGCATACTCGAGCCCGCTTTCAGCCGCCAGGCACGCCTGGCGGGAGGCATTGTGTATCGTGGAGGAGGTTTTTGAGAGGTAGGTCAGTTGCAGGAGCGACGAGCCGACCAGGACAAGGAGCGCGAGGATTCCCGCCACCAGCACCAGCGCCACTCCGCCACAGGGAGGGGAAGAACGGCTCACGCCGGGAGTATAACGCTGTGTTGACACTGAGTCCGTCGCGCGATTACGTTCCCGGGTTCCATGGCGAGGCGGACCGTTCAAAAGAGAAAAAACAAGAAGAGGCGCGCGGTGCGCCCTTCGGCGGGGCCCGAGGTCGTGCTCGAGGCGCTCACGGTGAACGGCAAGACGAGCCGCGTCGCTTTTCCCGTTCACAAGACGCTTCTCGAAGTGCTCCGCGAGGAGATGACCTTGACCGGCACCAAACATGGATGCGAGCTGGGGGAGTGCGGCACCTGCACGGTGCTGGTCGACGGAAAGCCGGTCCTCTCCTGCCTGGCGCTGGCGGTCGAGTGCGTCGGACGAAAGATCACGACCGTGGAAGGGATGGCGGACGGTCCTCTCCTGCATCCTCTGCAGGAGGCGTTTGCGGATCTCGGGGCGGCCCAGTGCGGCTACTGCACGCCGGGGTTTTTGCTGACGGCGCAGGCGCTCCTGAATACCAACCCCCAACCGACGCGCCAGGAAATCAAGGAGGCTCTTTCCGGAAATCTTTGTCGATGTACGGGATATCTCAAGATCTTTGAAGCGGTCGAACAAACCATCCTGAAAATTCCAAGCGCCAAATCCCGAATTCCCAATAAGCATCAATGACCCAAGCACCAAACCCGTCTTCGATCTGGAGGAGCGGGCGCTGGCGTTCGCGAAGAGAATCGTGAAGCTTTTTAAGAAGAATTGACTTCATAAATAAAGTCGGTTTGTGGCGGGAGGGTTGTCACCCGGCAGGGGTGTACCGGGAACGGCGGAGAAACGGAAATCCTCGAGTATCCCCAGTTCAGTGGTGACTTTTCCAACATTTCACAGGGGAAATGCCTCCAAAAATAGTTCGTACGTAAAATCGGCTCAGCGATAACAGGCATCATCAAGCGGCAGATCTTGCCACAGTGGGTAGGCTGGAAGGTTTCTCCTATTATGGAACCAGCCGGTATAGAATCACG
>SBBH01000172.1 GCA_005239795.1 Planctomycetales bacterium | reverse complement strand
TTTCTGCTGATGGAGTCGGCCCCGGCCTTGATCGCCAAGCACCTGAAGGACCGGTGCATTCCTTACCAGAAGAAGGCGGCGCCGGCGACGAGCGCTGGACAGCTCGCTGAGGCGGCGGGGGTGGTGGAGCCGGCCGCCGAGCCGGCCGCCGGGGAGAAGGCATCGCCGACCGCGGCGGACTCGGGGCGGTGGCTCAAGGGGATCGAGTCGGACCTGCGGGAGCTGAAGGCGCATGTGGAGCTCAACAAGGACATCGAGCGGGGGCTCTCGGAAGCGCGCAAGAAGCAGCTCGAGATGTTGCCGCAGACCCCGCAGATCGCCGGCTACGAGTTCGCGGCCTTCTACAAGCCCTGCACGAGCCTGGGGGGGGACTTCTATGATTTCGTGCAGGTTTCCAATCACGAGATCGGCGTGGTGATGGGGGATGTCTCGGGCCACGGGATCGAGGCTGCGATCGTGATGAGCATGGTGAAGAAGCTCTTGAACGTCCACGGCCGGGGGAAGTCCTATTCCGGCGCGACCTTGAGGGCCACAAACCGCGACATCCACGAGGACCTGGACGGCCGCACATTCGTGACGGTTCTTTACGGCGTCATCAACACCGAGGTGAGGACGTTCAACTTCGTCAGGGCCGGCCATACCCTGCCGGTCCTTTTCAACCCCACGCGAACGCCCGATCTGCAGTTTTTGAACTCGGCCGGGATGGTGGTAGGGGTCGACAAAGGGACCGCCTTCGACGCCGTGCTCGAGGAGAAGATGGTCCAGCTCGAGAAAGGCGACGTGATCCTATTGTATACGGACGGTCTCACCGAGACAATGAACGCTCAAGGGGAGATCCTGGGGGACGACCGCCTCGCCGAGATCGTTCGAAAACACGGGAGCCACGACATGGAATACCTGCTCCACCGGCTCGACCTAGGGGCGGCGCAATTCCGGGGGGACAGCCCTCAGATGGACGACATCGCGCTCGTGGCCGTCAAGGTCCTCTAAACATGGCCCCTTTCGATAAAGACGTCCTTCCCAGGAACGCGATCGCCGAGAAGATCCTCGATGGGGTCGAGGATCTCCCGGCCATTCCCCCCACCATGGGACATATTCTCCAAACCTCTAAAAACCCGGACGCCAGCGCCGAAGATCTCGCGGGTGTCATCTCGCTCGACCCGGCCGTTACGGCGGCGGTCTTGCGCGTGGCGAACTCCCCTTTCTACGGCCAGATCGGAAGGATTTCCGACCTGGGGCGGGCGATCGTCACGATCGGGTTTTCGGAGATTTCGAACCTCGTTTTGTCGATCGGCGTCTTCGACCTGGCGAAGAAGATGGGCGGGGGGAGTCTCGATCCGATGAAATTCTGGGAGCACTCCCTGGCCTGCGCGATTCTTTCCCAACAGATGGCGCGCGACAACGGACAGGTGTCCGGGGGGGAAGCATTCATGGGGGGGCTCCTCCACGACATCGGGAAACTCGTCTTCCACCGGTCGGACCCGGCCCGCTATGGCCGGGTTTTAGGGGAAGCGCGCAAGGCTGTGCGCTTCTCGAGGGACCTCGAGCGCGAACATTACGAGATCAACCACGCGATCCTCGGCGAGACGTTCGCCCGCCGCTGGAACCTTCCCGAGGTGGTCCGCTTTGCGGTGGTCTATCACCACACGCCGACCACGGCCGAATCGGTCGACGTGAGGCGTGCGACGCTCGTGCGGATCGTGCACCTTTCGGATCTTTTCGTGAGGGGGATGTGTCTTGGGAATTCCGGCGACATCCTGGTGGAGGATTTTTCCCTCCGGATGCTCGCTCTCATGCGGTTGTCGAGCGCCCAGATCGATCGGGCGATCGCCGAGACGAGGGAACAGTTGAGGCGTCTGAAGGAGACGTTGGGGATGCGTGTTAAGCCGGCGCCGAAAAATGACGCTCGTCCCCTCGTCGTCGTCACCGCCGAGGACTACAACACGGTCAATATGCCGTTTTTGACTTTGTCCTCCGATGTGCGGTTTGAG
Source organism: Planctomycetales bacterium (assembly GCA_005239795.1). GTDB lineage: Bacteria > Planctomycetota > SBBH01 > SBBH01 > SBBH01 > SBBH01. Next base: position 5,205 of record SBBH01000172.1, on the reverse strand, counting down.
GTGATCCTGGCGCTTTCATGGGGCCAGGTGGTTGAGCAGGTCGAAGCGGTTTCCAAGGCTGAGGCGCCGCGCCGTGTCGCCGTGGTGGTGGAGTCCCGCCGCAAGGCATCGGAAAGCCTTTTCCTCTCGACGGCCCTGGCCAGCGAGCGCCTTGCACGCATACCGATCGTTTTCGTGGGCTTGAAGGGGAGCGCAATTGAGAACCCCCGTCAGTGCCTTGTGGTCGACAAGCCCTATAACGGCGATCGCCTGATCGAGGGCGTTCATGAGCTCGTCGTCTAAAAAAAGAAAGAAAAAAGAGCCGTCACGGTTGGTCAAGAGGCTTGCGGCGGACAACCGGGGGGAATTCCTGCGGATCGGAGATGTAGCGCGGGGGGTGGGGCTCACCAATCAGATGGTTCATCTCTATTGCAGCATGGGGCTTCTCCAGGAGGTCAAGCGTACGAAATCCGGCTACCGGCTTTTCGGTCCGGAGGCGGCCCGGAGAGTGAAGATTATCCGGGACTTGATTAGAAGGGGGTACACACTTCGGGAAATGAAGCAAACTTTTAGGCGGGGATTTAATCAGTAACTCTTTTACTTTAAGTTGTTATAGATAAAACTTTGTTTTTTTCATCCTCAAGATCCGCAAGGGGCAAGTCGATATAAGAAGCAGGCAAGAGAGAGGGGTGGAAGGATGATGTGTGACGTACAGGCAGATCTCTTACCTGAGGAGGAGGCTGGGTCTCAGGGTCCATGAACTGATGCGGAAGTTTCCGCAACATCGGCGGGAGATTTCCGTCACGGAGTGGAGCTTAAGGCCCGATCGGGAGATCAGGCGGTTGTCCCGGCGCGATCCGAAGCTCTATGCTGAGGTGATCGCCTGCCGGCAGAGCCTGGTCGACGACGACTAGCTTCCACACTCTCCCACTCTCGTGCGGGTTTGGTTGGCGATAACGCCCCGAGGATGTACAGTAGGGGCTAGAAGGAGGCCGACGCCCATGAACGAGATACCGGGAGTTGGACCGGCGCAGGGACCCGGGGATGTGGCCCGCAAGGCTCGCCGCGGCCAGTCGCCATCTCCTGAGTCGGTCGAGAAGGGGGATTCTGTCGAAATCTCGACGGCCGCCCAGTTCACAGCGGCTCTTGGCCAGGTGCCGGAAATCCGCGCGGACAGAGTGGCCCAGATCAAGGAGCTCCTCAAGGCCGGCGACTACCTCAACGAGGAGAAGATCAACAAGGCGGTTGACAGACTATTAAGCGACCTCTTTTAATCGCTGGTCACTAGTTCCCAGAAAAAAAACAACGGCAAGAGGGTGACCTCTCTTGCCGTTGCCGTTTTTGGGGACCGGCGACTGGGGACCTTACTTCTTTGCCGCGTTCACCAGGCGGTAGAGCCGGGCCTTGCGGCGTGCGGCGGTGTTCGGGTGCAGGACTCCCTTGGCGGCCGCTTTGTCGATGACCGAGACGCAGGAGGAGAGGATCTGATTTACATCGGCGGCCTTTTCGCGGACGCTCTTCTCAAGCTTCTTGATCCAGGTCTTTGTGTTTGACCGGAAGGAGCGGTTCCTCAGATTGCGCTTAGCGTTCTGGCGCATCCGTTTCATTGCCGACTTCGTATGCGCCATAAGGACTTGCGATCATAAGAGATCGTGCGGGAAGAATGGAAGATAAATCATCCAAAGAGAAACCTTCTACAACGGCCGTATCCGACAAAATCATCAGTGACTTCTGCACGATCCCTTATGGTTGTGGGGCGGCGGGCGCCTCCCCGGCGTCGAGCTTTTTCAAGCGTTCTGTGACATCCTTGTAGTTGAAATCTGCGGCCAGGATCTTCTGGTAGGCCTCCCGCGCCTTGTCGAAGCGCTTGAGCTTCTCGTTGACGATCCCCAAGTGGTAGTGAATGAGCTTCCCCTCGTCGTCCATGGTGAATTTCCCCTCGAGGGCTTTGACGAGCTGGGATTCGGCCAGTTCCACCATCCCTTCGCGCAGGAAGGCGTTCCCGAGGTAGATGAGGGCCGCGCGCTTGCGCTTGGGATCGTTGGCAGCGTGTTGGAATTCGGGGATCGCTTCCTTGACTCGGCCGGTCTTGAAGAGCACCTCGCCATAGCGGTAGTGCAGCTCGAGATCGGTGGGATAGGCCTTCACCCGTTCAGCGTAGTCGTCGATGGCGCTCGTCAAGCGTTTCGCCTTGAGCTCGGCGGCTTTCGCCTTGAGCATGGCGTCGGCCGGGTTTCTGGCGAGCGCCTCCTCGGCCGCCGCGATCTGGGCGTCCATCTCGCGCAGGGCGATGTCCCCCAGGCGGAAGCGGATCGTGAGGTTAGCGTTGTCGATCTCCTGGGCCTTGAGGAGGGACTCCCGGGCCTCGGCAAAAGCCTTCGCTTTGATCTGCTCGTCGGCCAGTCTCATCCACAGCCGCACGTCCTTGGGCTTGGCGGCGAGGTCCTCCCTGAGGTGGGCGATCGCCTTGGCGATCTCGTCGGCAGTTTTGGTAACGCGCTGCTGGTCTTCGATTTTCGATGCAGCCCGTTTGTCTTTGAGCATGTCGTGGTAGTCGCCGGTTTCGAGGGCCGCCTTCTCCACGCCCTGCTTCATCGTGGTGCGCGCCGCCAGGTCCCGGATCGCCTGGTGGGCCTCCTTGTCCTCGGGGATGATCTTGCGGATCCGCTCGAAATATGTCGACGCCTTCAGGTGGTCTTTCTCGAACCAGAAATGCCCCAGGGCGCGCAAGGTCTCGACGTCGTCTTTCTCCTTTTCGAGGATATCTTCATAGGTGTAGACGGCCGTCTCTTCCATGTGCAGGGTGGCTGCCGCGTCGCCCAACGCCTTCAAGGCCGCGAGGTTGAAGGGGTCCCTTTCGAGGATCCTCTCAGCCTCCTCAAAGATTTTCTGCGGATTTTTCGAGAGCTTCGCCGCTTCGATCTTGGCGAGCGTCATCTTTCCCATGAATTTCCCGAAGGTGCCGGTCCCTCCTTTTTCCAGGAAGACTTTCCGTTGAACGGTTCTCAAGTACTTGCGGTCGGCGGCGCTGTCAGGGTAGGCCGCCAGGATCTGCTGGTACAGCTGGAGGGCGTAGTCGTAGTTCTTGGCCCCGACGGCCTCGCCGGCTTTTTTACGCAGTTTCTCGACCGTGCCCGGGTCCATCGCCATAAGCTGGTCATCGTATCGCCGGACCGGCAGGTTTTTCCAGTCCCCTTTCGTCGTTCGTCGATGGGGCTACGCCGCTGGCAGGCGCAAGAATCCTGCTGTATAACCTCTCTCCAGTGAAGCTTTCCATCGTGATACCGGTCTACAATGAGCGCTCGACCGTGGAGGAAATCCTGAAGCGCGTCCGCGCGGCGCCTCTGCCCGAAGGGATCTCCCGCGAGATCATCATGGTGGACGATTATTCCTTCGATGGGACGCGCCAGGTCCTGGAGGCGCTGGAAGCCAAGCACTCTCCAGATCTTGCGATTCGCTACCACGCCGCCAACCGCGGCAAGGGGGCGGCCCTGCGCACGGGGTTTGCGCAGGCGTCTGGCGACGTCATCCTCGTGCAGGACGCCGACCTCGAGTACGACCCGAAGGACTATCCCCGGCTCTTGGAGCCGATCCTCGACGGCCGGGCCGACGTGGTCTTCGGCTCGCGTTTCTTAAGCGGTCCGCACCGCGTCCTTTTCTTCTGGCATTACGTCGCGAACCGCATCATCACCCTCGTCTGCGACATGGTGACGAATTTGAACCTCACGGATGTCGAGACCTGCTACAAGGTGATCCGCGCCGAGCATCTTCGGCAGATCCGCCTGGAAAGCGACCGTTTCGGCTTCGATCCCGAGTTCACCATCAAGGTGGCCAAACTCGGCTGCCGCGTCTACGAGGTGCCAATCTCCTACAGCGGCAGGACCTACGCCGAGGGGAAGAAGATCACCTGGAAGGACGGCTTCGCCATCCTCTGGTGGATTGTGAAGTACCGATTTCGCTAAAAGGGGACATTCATTATTTTTGCTGAACGCGCCAGCGAAGGTAGGCGTCCATGAACGGATCTAGCGCCTCGCCGTCCAAGACCTTCTCGACCTGCGAGGTTTCGCAATCGGTCCGGTGATCCTTGACGAGCTGGTAGGGGTGCAGGACGTACGAGCGGATCTGGCTCCCAAAAGAGATCTCGTTCTTTTGGCCGTACTCCTTGGCCCGTTCGGCCTCGCGTTTCTCCTCCTCGAGGCGGTAGAGGCGCGACAGTAGCATCTTCATCGCGACTTTCCGGTTGGCATGCTGGGATCGCTCGTTCTGGCACTGCGCCACGACGCCGGTGGGGAGGTGCGTGATCCGGACGGCCGAGTCGGTCATGTTCACGTGCTGGCCTCCCTTGCCGCCGGCGCGGTAGGTGTCGATCCGCAGGTCTTTCTCCTGGACGTCGATCTTGATCTCGTCGTCGATTTCGGGAGTCACATCGATCGAGGCGAAGGAGGTCTGGCGCTTCCCGCCGAAGTTGAAGGGGGAGATCCGGACGAGCCGATGGACGCCTTGTTCTGAAATCAGCCGTCCGAACGCCCAGTTCCCCTTGACGTAGAGCGTGCAGTTCTTGATCCCGGCCTCCTCGCCGGGGGTGAGGTCGATGAAAGCGGCCGAATAATTCTTGGTTTCGGCCCAGCGCTGGATCATCCGCGCCAGCATCGCCGCCCAGTCGCAGGCGTCGGTCCCGCCGGCGCCGGCCTGGATCGCGACGTAGGCGCTGGCGGCGTCGTGGGAGCCGGCGAGAAGAATTTGAGATTCGAAGGCAGCGAGGCTCTTCTCAAGGGTCTCGAGCCCCGCCGCGAGCTCCGCCTCAAGCGCTGCGTCGCCGGATTCCTGGGCGAGGTCCCGCGCCGCCGTGAGGTCCGCTAGCTCTCGCTCGAGCGCGCGGGCGGGTTCGAGGACCGCCGTCAGGATTTTCGTTTCGCGGATCGCGGCCTGAGCCTCTTCGGGGCGGGTCCAGAAGTCGGGGTTCTTGGTTTTTTCCTGGAGTTCTGAGAGGCGCGCGGATTTTCCGGCTAGGTCAAAGAGACCCCCGGATGCGCGCGAAGCGATCGGCGAGTTGAGAGAGCCGTACTGCCGCGTCCTCGGCCATCCCGGCAGTATATCAGAAGTTTGAAATTCGCACTCGAGGACCCATGCGCGAGTTTCCCCAGTTTGTGCACAGATCCCTGCTCATGCCAAAGTGGCGTGATTCTATACCGGCTGGTTCCATAATAGGAGAAACCTTCCAGCCTA
>SBBH01000014.1 GCA_005239795.1 Planctomycetales bacterium | reverse complement strand
TCATTTGGCGCCTCTCTTGGCGGCGGCCTGCTTTTTAGGAATTTCCTGCCCGCGGATGCCGTCTTCCACGACCCCGGCGTCGATCGGTATCCCGTTGTAGTGGAGCACTGGCCGGAATTTCGCCGCGTGCTGGGGATAGTCGTTTCGGAGAAGCGACGTCAGCTGCGCATCGCGGTTCTGCTCGACGACATAGAGGCGCGGGTATTTTTCGACAAACGCCTTCACCTCGTCGGTGAAGGGGAGCGCCCGCACACGCAGATAGCTCGTCTTCAACCCGTCGGCGGTCATGTGGTCGCGCGCCTCGAGGACGGCCCAGTGCGTGGTGCCGTAGGCGAGGATGCCGATCTGGGCGCCGGCCGTTTCATCCAAAACCGGCTTCGGGACGAACCTGCGGGCGGTCTCGTATTTCTTCGCCAGGCGGTCCAAGGTCGCCTTGTGGTCCTCGGGTTTCTCGGAGTAGGCGGCGCGCTCGTTGTGGCCGCTTCCGCGCGTGAAGTAGGCCGCCAGGGGGTGCTTCGTGCCGGGGATCGTGCGGTACGGGATTCCGTCGCCGTCGACATCCGCGTACCGGCCGAATTGCTTCACCTTGTCCAAGTCCGCGGCCGAGAGCACTTTTCCGCGTGTGATCCCTTTCGCGGGATAGGGGAAGGGGTCGGACATCCAGTTGTTCATCCCGAGATCAAGGTCCAGCATCACGAACACCGGGGTCTGGAACTGTTCGGCCAGGTCGAAGGCGTCCTGCGCGGCCTGGTACGCCTCGCCGACGGAGTGGGGCATCAGAAGGATGTGCTTCGTGTCGCCGTGGGAGAGCGTCGCCGCGAAGGAGATGTCCCCCTGGCTTGTACGCGTCGGGAGCCCCGTCGAGGGGCCCACGCGCTGGACATCGAAGATGACCGCCGGGATCTCGGTGAAGTAGCCGAACCCGACGAACTCTGCCATGAGGGAGATTCCCGGGCCGGAGGTGGTTGTCATGGCGCGCGCCCCCGCCCAGCCGGCCCCGAGCACCATGCCGATCGAGGCGAGCTCGTCCTCGGCCTGGATGACGGCGTAGGTCGCTTTCTTCGTCACCGGGTCGGTCCGGTAGGTCTCGAAGAGGTCGATCACGGCTTCGGCGAGGCTCGAGCTCGGCGTGATCGGGTACCACGCCAGCACGGTGCATCCAGCCATGACGCAGCCGATCGCGGCGGCGGCGTTCCCCTCGATTAGGATCTTTCCCTGGGTTTTCGCCATCGGGGCGACGCGGTAGGGGTCCTGCTTGGGGAGGTTTTCTCGCGCATACTGGGCCCCGGCCTTGATGGCGCCCAGGTTCAAGTCCACCACCTTCGTCTTCCCCTTGAACTGCTTTTTCGTGGCGTATTCGACCTGTGCCGGGTTGATCCCCAGAAGCTCCTGGAGGATGCCGACATAGATCATATTCTCCACTTTTTTGCGTAGCCTCACCTCCGGACAGCAGGAGGCCACGATCTTCCCGAAGGGGATGGCGTAGCTCGTGACGTCGGCGCGCTTGGTGAAATTCAGGCTGGTGTTGTAGAGCAGGACGGAGCCGGGGCGCATCGCCTTGACGTCCTCTTCCACCGTGTCCTGGTTCATGACGACCACGATGTCGATGCGCGGGTTGCGGGCGACGTAGCCGTCCCGGCTGACCCGGATCGTGTACCAGGTGGGGAGCCCCTGGATGTTGGAGGGGAAGAGGTTCTTGCCGCTCACGGGGATCCCCATCTGGAAAATCGAGCGGATCAGGATCGAATTGGAGGATTGGGACCCCGAGCCGTTGGCGGTCGCCACCTGGATCGAGAAATCGTTGGTGACGGTATCGCGTGGGACGGGAGCCTTCTCAGCCGGAAGGGTCTCTGTGTCAGGCATGAAGCCTCCTTGGAAAGACGATGAGACGGCCAGTGTAGTTATTTCCTGAGCGGGGTCAAGTCGTCGGGGGTCTTCTCCTCGGGCGCCATCGCCGCGCGCACGCGCGACGCCGCCTTGTCTCGGTGGGCGCGCAGGGTCTTCAAGGTTTCTTCCGGGAGGTCCGACTTCAGGGCCCGGCGCAGCGCCTCGCAGAAGTCGGCGAGGGCTCCCGCGGGGTCCCCGCGGGCAAGTCTTAAATTTCCCTGCGTGTCCTGTAGGTGGACCCAGGCGGCGGGGTCGTCCTCCTCGCCGGGGGCGAGCGCGAGCGCTTCATTCAGCGCGGCCTCGGCCGCGTCGAGCCGGCCCGCCGCGATCCGCCGCTCGGCCAAGTTGTTCCGCGGGCGCCAGTCGCCGGGAACGGCCTCGGCCCAGCAGAGGTCCGCCGGCTCCGTGTCAGGAAGGGCCGCCAGAAGCGCCCAGCGCCCTGCGGCGGACCATTCCCGCTCGAGCGCATCCTCGCTCAGGAATTCCTCCCATCCCTTTCCCGATTGGACGATCCAGCGTTTCTCCTCAGCGTCGTGGCCGGTCACCACGAGAAAATGGTCCAGGATCTTCAGGCTCGATTTTCTTTTGACGAGGAGTAGGGGAGGGGCGCCCGCCGCCAGAAGCCGCTTCAGGCTCTGGGCGTCGGCCGCCTCGGTTTCCCAGGCGGAAACTCCCCGGGCCCGAGCGGATCTCCAGAGGTCTACCGTGAGCGCCCCCTTGATGGAGGGGATGTACAGCGCGGCGTCGAGCTCCCGTTGGGACGCGGCGATCCCCCAGTGGCCCAAAAGCGTCGCGAGGGCATTGGCCCCGCAGGAGCCTGGCGTTGCCTGCCGTTCGCTCGGGACGTTCGGGATGTAGACGCCAGGGCGTTTTCCGGTGCGGATCTCGCCGCCCACGCGCTGAGCAGAAGAACAGCCGGCCAGAAGCAGGAAGAGGACGCCGGCAAGAGGGAGCGCGGAGAAGGGGCAACGAAGGAGCGAGAAAGGCGACAAGGAGGGCGATCCCGCGTTTGGGCCTCGGTTACGATCTCTGGTGGTGCTTGTGGTAATCAAAAACCATGTAGACGATCGCCACAATCGCCACGATGAAGAAAACCGTGACCACGCCGTCTCCGCCGCGCCGAAGCGCCGGAGCCTCCTCGGCCACGTAGAGGGCTTCGGCGTCGGTGAGGGCCGCCGCGCGGGCGGCCGCTTCCCCGGGGGCTAGCCCCGCCTCCTGGTATTTCAAGGCCGCTTGTTGGCGCGCCTGGTCGGCGGGGATCGCCGCGCCAGCCGGAGCTTGCGGCAGCGGACAGGACGCCGCGCGCAAAGCCGGCATGCCCATCAGCGCGAGAGAAAGGGATCCAATGACGAAGGCGTGGAAGGGTTTGTTCTTCATGTTTTTATTCTAGTGGTTCGACTCAGAAGTCTTAAGGCCGATTTTCTGCACTGGACTTCCTTGCTCACCACTCGTGCTGAGCCAGGCGACTTGCGCACACGCAAAATCGCCTGTGTCGAAGCACTAGCCTCTGCTGGCGGCGTTGACCGGGGTTTTTAGTAAGCCGGTGCCTGGTGGTAATAGACGTAGTCGAAGACGATGTAGACGATCGCCGCGACCGCCACCAGCAGGAGGACGGTCGACCCCGCGTCCCCGCCGCTCCTCACCGCCGGAGCCTCGTCGGCAACATAGGCGGTCTCGTCGGCCGTCATTTCTTCGACGCGCGCCGTCGCTTCCTCCGGCGAAAGTCCCGCCGCCTCGAGCCGGGCCGCCGCGCGTTCCTCGGTTTGCCGGGATGCCAGGGCGGGCGCCGGGGGGCCCGCAGGGCACGTCAGCGCCTTTGCGCTCTGAGGGCCCAGAAACATCAATCCGGAGAGGGCAATTGCGCAGGGAAAGCGGAAAAGGTTTTTTGTTTTCATGCCCGGAATATCGGCAGGGGGGGATTCGGGATGGAGCCGATTTTGGGAGGCGTGTATAGTGCCGGGCCTCATGGCCCCCATCGTCTAGCCTGGTCTAGGACACAGGCTTTTCAAGCCTGCGACACGGGTTCAAATCCCGTTGGGGGCAGTTTCTGAGACAAAGTCCTCGTGGTCCTGATTGTAAAGATCAGAGACCGCCGTGAGATCTACCGGGGGATGTAGATAAACGAGCCGCCGCTTGACGTCACACCCCCCCTGAACGCTTACAGTTCAACGAACGATTTCCAGGAGTGATGAAAATTCGGAGTGTTAATCCGAGTTTTCATGATAGGCTACATCCATGATTCCCAGGCGTGCTCATCTTATCGAGGTTCGGCGGCGACTCACCTCCGCTCCCGTGGTCGGGATCGTGGGGCCCCGCCAGGTTGGCAAGACCACACTGGCTGCCCAGGTGGCGCATGCCGTCCGGGGCGAGGTCCATCGGTTCGATCTCGAGGACAGTCGCGACCTGGACCGCCTGGCTGACCCAATGGCCGCGCTGGAACCCCTGCGGGGAATCGTGATCTTGGATGAGGTCCAACGCCGTCCGGAGATCTTCCCGACGCTTCGGGTCCTGGCCGACCGTCCGAGGCGTCCTGCACGCTTCCTGGTCCTGGGGAGCGCCTCGCCCCGCTTGCTCCATCAGTCCTCCGAGTCTCTAGCGGGGCGGATTATCTACCACGAACTCGCAGGGCTGAGTTTGGGGGAAGTGGGTCCGTCGCATCTGGATAGATTGTGGTTGCGCGGCGGGTTCCCCCGCTCCTTCTTAAGCCGAAGCGACTTGCAGAGTACAGAGTGGCGCCGCGGGCTGGTGCGCTCCTACCTGGAGCGGGATCTTCCGATCCTTGGTTCCCCGGCGGCGCCGGAGACGCTGCGGCGCTTCTGGACCATGCTGGCACACGCCCATGGCGGGATCTGGAACGCCTCGGAGCTGGCCCGGTCGCTCGGGGTCTCGGACAAGACCGTGCGCGGGTACCTCGACTTCCTGGCCTCCACCTACATGGTGCGGATCCTGCCCCCCTGGCACGAGAATCTCGGGAAGCGCCAGGTGAAGTCGCCCAAGGTCTACTTCCGGGACCCGGGGCTGTTGCATTTCCTGTCAGGTATCCAGTCGATGCGGGACCTCTTAGCCCATCCCCATTGCGGCGCTTCCTGGGAGGGATTCGCGCTGGAGCAGGTGATCCGTTGTCTCGGCGCCGCTGCCGAGGAATGCCACTTCTGGGCCACCCATACGGGCGTGGAGATCGATTTTCTTTTCGTCCGGGGGAAAAAGCGGATCGGCTTCGAATTCAAGCGATCCCCTTCCCCGGGGTTCACGGCCTCCATGCGCGCCGCGCTGAGCGACCTGGGCCTGTCCTGGCTTTTCGTCGTCCATCCCGGGAGCCGGCGCTACCCGCTCGGGAAACGCGTGGAGGCCGTCCCCCTCAAGAACTTGGCCGTGAGCCTTTGACAAATCCGCATCCTGGGGATGCGAAGCGCCGCGAGATCTTGTGGCAGAGAAGCGCCAGCAGGACGCCGGCCGCCGCGTCGGTGATCCAGTGGATTCCCAAATAGAAAATCGACAGGACCGTCGCGGCGGCGACGGTCGCGAGAAACCCGGCGAGCCTCGGCCGCGGCCGGTCGCGCGCCACCAGAAGCGCCGTCACTGCAAGCGACGTGTGCAGGCTCGGGAAGCAGTTGTCGATCCCGCTCATGGGGCGGTAGGCCTGCATCAGGACCGGTGCCGCGGCGTCCATTCGGAGCGTGATCGCGTCCGTCCCTGAAAAGGCCCAGGCCTCCCGCACCGGAAAAAACAGGTAGAACGGAAGGGCCAGGATGTAATTGGCGGCGAACCCCGCCAGGAACTGCCGCATGGCGGGGCGGTCCCGGTCCACCGTGTAGAGGACGAGACAAATGATCACGGCCTGTGGAAAAAGGAGGATGTAGGCACCCGTGAAAAGCCAGTCGAGGGCCGGGGAAGCGGCGCGCTGGATCAGGGTCCAGGCCGGCGCTTCGATCGCGGCGATCGGGGCGGTGAAATCGACGCTGAGCCACGCGGTGATATGATAGTCAATTCTGGTCAGGACGAGGTCCGTCCCGATCACGAGGAGATAGACCCCCCAGGCGGCCGCCAGACGCCTGTCCCCCCAGAGGGTTCGGGCGAGATCCCACAAAATTCGGAAGGGGTTTCTGGCCGGGCAGAGGAACGCCAGGCACACGAGCGCCGTGAGCGCGCATCCCACGTTTTGGAGAAAGGCGACCCAGGACGTAGCAGTCATGAGTCATGGGGCATGAGTCATGAGAGGTGCGAAAAGCGTGGCAGGCGCTTCTTCCACGCATGACGCATGTCGCATGACGCATGACAGTATTTGGGGTTGATTGAGCACAAGCGCTTTCCAAATTGTCAGACAGAACTTAGTTCCAAAGGCGGGCGGCGAGGGGGATCGTGGTGCCGGCGGCCAGAAGCGTGAAAAGGATCACGCCCAGGACCAGGGAGGAAGAGGTGTAGGGGGCCTGGGGGCCGGCCTCAAGGCTTTGTTGGACTGCGGTCGGGGCGTCCGCCGGGGGTGTCCTCAGGTAGATCCAGGAGAGGGCGCGCACATAGTAGTAGACCGAGACGAGGGCGTTCACGACCGCGAGGATCACGAGGCCGACGAAACCCGCGTCGATCGCGTCGGCGAAGACTGCGAACTTGGCGGCGAAACCGGCTGTCGGGGGGAGCCCGGCCAGGGAGATGAGCCCCACGGCGAGCACGGCCGACAGGAAAGGGCGCCGCCGGGCGAGCCCGATGAGCGCTTCCTGGCTGCAGGGGGCGTTCCCGCGCAGGTCTAGAAATCCGAACGTCGCGATCCCCATCGCGGTGTAGGCCGCCAGATAGAGTCCCACTGACGCGGGAGGCCGGCCGGCTACGGCCGCGGCGAGAATCCCCAGAAGGAGGTAGCCGGTGTGGGCGATGCTCGAGTAGGCCAGCATCCGGCGCAAATCGGTCTGCGCCGCCGCGGCGAGGTTCCCGAGGGTCATGGTGAGGGCCGCCAAGATCCAAAGAAAAGGGGTCCAGAGCGCCGCGTCCGCCGTCAGGGCGGCTCCCGCCAGACGCGCGAGGATCGCGAGCGGAGCGACCTTGGAGACCGTCGACAAGAATGCCGCCGCCGGGAGGCTCGCGCCGGTGTAAACATCGGGGGCCCAGGCATGAAAGGGGACCGCTCCCGCCTTGACGGCCAATCCCACCGCGAACAGCAACAGCCCGACGCGTGTGAAACCATTGCCGGAGGCGCCGGCCGCCGCGTCCAAGGACATTTTTCCTGTGCCGGCGTAGAGGAGGGCGAGCCCATAGGCCAACAGTCCCGTCGCCACCGCCCCGAAAAGGAAATATTTGAGGGAGACCTCGGTCGCCCGCTTGACCTTGTTGTTTTTGGTGCCGAGCCCCGCCAGGGCGTACCCGGCCACTGAGACGATTTCGACGGCGACGAAGGCTGTCGCGAGGTCCCGCGTCGCCGCGCAGGCGAGCGACCCGACTGCCGCGGCCACCGCGAGAAGCGGAAACGAGAGCGCCGGGAGCCGCGCCGAACGCGGCGCGCTCATGGCAAGCACCGCGATCGCGGCCGTTCCCACGAGGATCGTCGCGGCGAGCCCCTGTGCGAAGGGGTCCCAGTAGAACGCCCCTTCCCAGAATTCCTGCGCCGCACCGGCGGTGCGCCACGACGCGAGGATCGCCGGCAGGGGGGCCAGGCAGCTTGCGATCGCCAGTCCCGAGAGGAGCCACGCCGGGCGCCGGCGGGCGAGCCCCGCCGCGAAGATCAGGATCCAGCCGGCGGGGAGCGCCAGAAGCGAGGCGAGGGGGGTCATCGGACACCTCTGGCGTCGGCCAAGGCGCGCGTGATCGCCGCCGTGTCAGGCTCCGATCGGGAGAGAAAGAGATTGGGTGAAAGCCCCAGGAGGACCATCGCCGCGACGAGGCTTCCCGCGACGATTTTTTCGCGCAGAGTCAGATCCGCTGGAGCGTGGTCTGCAGACCCTCCCCGCCCTTCTTGATGGGGAAAAGCGAGCGGCCCAAAGAAGACCCGCTTGTACATCCACAGGAGGTACGAGGCTGAGAGGAAGAGTCCTGCGCCGGCGGCGGCGAATGCCGCCAGCAGAAGAGGAGAGCGCGTCTGGCTCCAGGAGGCGAGCACCCCTTTTAAGATCAGGAACTCCCCCGGAAAGCCGGCAAGCCCCGGCAGGCCTAGGGACGACAGGGACGCCACGAGAAACAGCGCCGCAAAGACAGGCATCGCCTTCGCGAGCCCCCCGTGGTCGGCCACCAGGCGGCTGTGCGTTCGTTCATACAGGATCCCCACCAGAAGGAAGAGGCACCCCGTGTTGACGCCGTGTGCCAGCATCTGGAAGAAAGCCCCCTGCATTCCCGCGCTGCCTCCCGCGGCGATCCCGAGGACGATCACCGCCATGTGGCTGACGCTCGAGTAGGCGACGAGCGACTTGATGTCCCCTTGAGCGAGCGACATCAACCCTCCCCAGACCGCCCCGATCGCTCCGAGCGCCGCGAGCCACGGCAAAAAGGCGACCGCGGCGTCGGCGAAGATCGGGAGCGCGATCCGCGCCAGGGCGTAGCTTCCCATCTTGAGGAGGACGCCAGCCAGGAAGATGGAGCCCCCGGCGGGGGCCTCGACGTGAGCGTCGGGGAGCCAGGTGTGGAGGGGCCAGACCGGGATCTTGACAGCGAAAGCGGCCAGGAACGCCGCCAGGGCCCACCCTTGTGCGGCAGGGGAGAGCCGCCGCGCCAAAGCCGGGGCGCTCTCCATCGAGAAATCCCACCCGCCGCCGGCATGGGCCAGGACCAGGATCGCGGCGAGCATCAAGAGGCTTCCCGCCGCCGTGAAGACGACAAACTTTGTCGTGGCGTACAGGCGCCGGCGGCCCCCCCAGAGGCCGATGATGAAGTACATTGGGACGAGGACGAGCTCCCAGCCGCAGTAAAAAAGGAAAAGGTCGCGCGCCAGGAATGTTGTGAAGAGCCCCGCTTCCAAAAGGAGAAGGCAGACGAGAAACCCCTTGACCTGTGTGGCGATCTGCCGCCAGGTGGAAAGAACCACGAGCGGTGTGAGCGCCGCCGTGAGAAGCGCCAAGCCGCCGCTCGCGCCGTCCACGCGCACGTGGTAGGAGGCGAGCCACCACGGCAGGGGGCCGTGCACGAGCCCTGCCGCGTCAGGCCCTCCCAGCGCCGCGAAGGCCTGGACCGCGAGCGTCAGCGTCCAGGCGCTTGAGGCGAGCGCCAGAAGACGGAGCGCCGCGTGGAACCCCCCAGGCAGGGCGAGAACCGCCAAGGCTCCCGCGAGCGGCGAGAGGACGAGCCACGTGGCCAGAGGCCATTCCATCATCGCAGCCCCCAGGCCGCCCCGACAAAAAGTGCGGCCGCCCCGGCCAGGGCGATCCAGAGCCCGCTTCCGGCCTGGCCGGTCGAGAGCTTCCGGGTGAGCGCCGCCGTCCCGGTCAGGGCGCCAGCTGCCAGATGCAACAGGCCGTCGATCGCGAGCATGTCAAGGAAGGCCCAGAGGGCGACGGAGAGGTTTTTAGCCGGGCGCACAATAAGGTCTTCATAGAGCTCATCGACATAAAAGCCGGCCGCGGCCGCCTCGCGCAGGGGGGCGAGAAAGCGTTTGGTGGCGGCGAAAAAGGGAGGGCGCTTCGCGTAGAGCCAGCCCAAGATCAAGACCGCCGCCGGCCCGTAGAGCGAAGCCGCGAGGGAGGCCCCGAGGTGCACCACCTCATGACGCTCCGCATAGGGGAAGACCGGCGCCAGGAATGTCTCAAGCTTCCCGCCCCCCGGCGCCGGCCAGTTTAAAAACCCCCCGGCCAGGGCC
>SBBH01000223.1 GCA_005239795.1 Planctomycetales bacterium | reverse complement strand
CACCCGCCCCGACCGCGCCACACGCCCTTTTTGATATGAAAATCCTGGGGACCTCTTTTTACTACCATGATGCCGCCGCGGCGCTTCTCGTGGACGGGAAACTCGTCGCCGCGGCCGAGGAGGAACGGTTCAACCGGAAGAAACACTCCTCCGACTTCCCCGAAAACGCCATCCGGTATTGCCTGGAAGCCGGGAACTTGAATCCCACGGACCTGGACGCCATTACCTTTTATGAAAAGCCGCTGGTGAAATTCGATCGGATCTTACAGTCGACCTTGGCCACCTGGCCCCGGGGGCTCGAAACGTTCGTGCGCGCCATGCCCGTCTGGCTCACCAGAAACCTCAAGATCGACAAACAGTTGAGTGAGGCGCTCCCTGGATTTTCAGGCGACATCGTCTACTGTCCGCACCACGTCTCGCACGCCGCGAGCGCCTTTCTCGCCTCCCCCTTCGAGGAGGCGGCGATCCTCGTGGCCGACGGCGTCGGCGAGTGGGCCACCACCTCGATCGGCCGGGGGAAGGGGGGCCAGGTGACCCTGGCAAAAGAGATCCGCTTTCCCCATTCCTTGGGGCTCCTTTACAGCGCGATCACCGCCTATCTGGGATTCCGCGTCAACGACGCCGAATGGAAGGTCATGGGGCTGGCCCCCTATGGGCAGCCGCGCTACCTCGAGCAGCTGCGCGATCTCGTCTTCGTCGCCCCCGACGGCTCCTTCCGCCTCAACATGCGCTACTTCGACCACCATTGGAATCACCGGCGGATTGCCAATGACCGCCTAGCAAAGCTCTTGGGCCGTCCCCAGCGCCCCTCAGGCGCCCCCCTGGAGGAATTTCACAACGATGTCGCACGCTCCGTGCAGGCGCTCCTCGAAGAAATTCTGCTCGTGATCGGAAAGGATCTGCGTGTGCGCACGGGCTCCGAGAACCTCTGCCTGGCGGGCGGCGTCGCCTTGAACAGCGTCGCCAACCGCCGGCTTCTCACAGAAACCGGCTTCCAGCGGATCTTCGTCCAGCCGGCTGCCGGGGACGCCGGCGGAGCCCTAGGATGCGCCCTCTATGCTTACAACACCGTGTTCGAAAAACCCCGCGCTTTCGTCATGGAACGGGCCGACTGGGGCCCCATCTTCGAGGACGGCGCGATCTCGCGGGCGCTCGAGCGCCTGGGGGTGACCTACGAGCGCCTCGGCGACGAGGCGCTCATCGCGCGTACGGCAGAGCTCGTCCTCGCAAGCAAGGTGGTCGGATGGTTCCAGGGGCGCATGGAGTTTGGCCCGCGGGCCCTGGGGAACCGCAGCATTCTGGGAAACGCCACAGATCCTCAAATGAAAGACATCCTGAACGCCAAAATCAAGTACCGGGAGGCGTTTAGGCCTTTCGCGCCCAGCGTCCTGGCGGAGGCGGCGCCGGACTATTTCGAGATGGACGGGATCCCGGATTCCCCCTTCATGACGCTTGTCATCCCGGTGCGCGCCGCCTCGAAAGCGAGGATTCCCGCCGTGACGCATGCCGACGGGACGGGGCGCGTGCAGACCGTCACCGAAAAAATAAATCCCCGTTTTTACAAACTCATCCGGCGCATCGGGGAAATGTCCGGAGTCCCGATCGTGGTCAACACCTCCTTCAACATTCGGGGAGAGCCAATCGTCTGCACGCCGGAGGAAGCGGTCCGATGCTTTGAACGGACCGGGATGGACGCCCTGGTCGCGGGGAACTGCCTTGTGACTAAGAAGCGCCAGGCGGCCGACCTTGCCAAGGGATGGAAGGAAAGTGATAGACTAGAAGCGGGTAAGGCGCCGCGCGGAAATCATTTCTGTGTTTGAGAAGTTATTTTTGCGCGAATCCTAAGATCGATGCTTAAGAACAGCCTGCTCCGGGATTTTTTCGCCTTCGCCAAAGAAGAAAAAAAGTGGTGGCTCATCCCTTTGATCCTCATCGGAGCGCTCGTCGCGCTGGCGATGATCGCGGGACAGACCCCGCTTTTCGCGCCGTTCGTCTACCCCCTCTTCTGACGATCAGCGGGGAGAGCCCCGCTTCCAAGGCGACCTGACACCGCCAACCGAGTTCCCTTCGGGCGCGTGCGGTGCTGACCACGTAATTAAAAATCTCGTCCGACCGATAGGGAATGGATCCTTTCCCGACAAATCGCCGCCCGGCGAGCCTCTCGACCAAGCGCGCAAGATCCGCGAGCGTTACCGAATGTCCCGCGGCAACGTTAAAGACGCGCGCGCCGCGCTGGGACACCTTTGCAGCGGCCAGAAGCGCCGCGACGGCGTCATCCAGATGAAGAAAATCTCGGCGCTGGCGTCCTTCGGTCATGGGAAATCTTTTCCCGGCGCGCGCGGCCCGGACGATGTCCGCCAAGAACATTCCAGGTTTGTGCCCCGGACCGTAGATGAGCGAGAAACGCAGGATGGCGACGGAAAAGCCCCGGCCTCCGGCCGCCGCCTCCAGGATCCGCTCGGCCGCCCGCTTGGAATGGGCATAGGCGGAAAGAGGATGCGCCGGCTGAGTTTCCTGAAACGGCGTTGGACCATCCCCGTACACCTCGCAGGTGCTCGCAAAAACCACGCGGGGCGCCAGACCCGAGGCGACGATCGCAGCGGCCCAGACTCCCGTCCCCACGGCGTTGACGCGCACGAGATTTTCATCGCGCCGTTTCGTGACCCCCGCCAGATGGAAGACAATGCGGGGACGCGCCGAGCCGATTGCGGCGGCGGCGAAGCGGCGGTCCAGGATCGAACCGACGTGATATCGCACACCCAGTAGACCTGGCATCGGACGCCGCCGGACCACCGCGTGGACGCGAAATCCTTGCGCCGCCAGAACCGATGTGAGGCGCTTTCCAAGAAATCCGCTGGCCCCTGTGACGAGGACTGCAGTCCCCTTCTTCACCGCCGGGAGGCCCGCGTCCGGAGAAAACCCCGATACCAGGCCACCGTCTTGCGCAAGGCCGCTTCCAGAGTATGGCGCGGCCGCCATTCGAGAATCTTCCGAGCTTTCTTGGAGGTCAGCCACTGTTGGGGGATCTCGTTTTTCGCACGTCCCTCGACAATAGGCGCCAGATCCGCGCGTCCTGCCGCCGCGAGGGTCTTGAGGACGATCTCCAGCACGGTGTAGGGTTTGTCATAGCTGAAGTTAAAGGCCTCCCCCCCCAAGCGCTTTTGGGCCATCTTTTCCGCCACGGCCAAGTACGCTTCGACCGCATCCTCGACATAGAAATAATCACGCAGCCACTTCCCGTCGCTCCGGATCAGAGGGCGCTCGCCGGCAATGGCGGACCGGATCGTTCCCGGAACGATCCTGCTGAAATTGAGATCTCCTCCCCCGAAGAGGTTTCCGCAGCGCGTGACCGCGACCGAAAGTCCATAGGTATGGAAATAGGAGGAAGCCACCAGATCCGCGCACGATTTCGAGACGTCGTAGGGATGGCGCCCTCGCAAAGGAGTCTCTTCGTCATAGGGAAGCTTGTCCGCCTCGCCATACGCCTTGTCGGAGGAAGCGACGACGATCCGCGCAGGCGATCCAACGCGGCGGCACGCTTCCAGGACCGACCAGGTCCCCTCGATGTTGCTCCGAAAGGTGGAAATGGGGTTTCGGTTGGCGATCCCCACGAGCGTCTGCGCCGCGAGATGAAAGACCGTGTCGATGTCGTATTCGTTGAGAACCCGTTCCACGAGCGGCTGATCTTCGACGGCGCCGCGCACAAGCGCAAGCCCCCGGCGCGCCCCTTTGGCCAAAAGCGGCGCGTCGCAGACCTCGTCGCGCACCAACCCCACGACCCGCGCGCCGCGCGAAAGAAGCGCCTCCGCAAGCCACCCTCCCAGGAAACCCGTGCACCCGGTGACAAAAACGGGCCGGTCCTTCCAGAAGCGCGCGGTCATACCCGAACGCGCCCCTTACGCTTCTCCCAGACCGCCCAGGGGGCGTTTCCCTTGCGCCAAATCTCCGCCAGAACGCTCCAGTCCCGGTAGGTGTCCATGCACTGCCAGAATCCCTCGTGGCGGAAGACGCGAAGCTGGCCGTCCGCGGCGAGGCGCTCCAGGGGCTCGCGCTCGAAACTGCACGCGTCGTCCTCACTGAGGTAGTCGAACGCCTTCTGCGTAAGAACAAAAAATCCGCCGTTCACCTGCCCCTCATGAACCTGCGGTTTTTCGCTGAAGCGCGTCACGGCATCCCCCCGAAGGATGAGTTCCCCGAAGCGGGAGGCGGGACGGACTCCCGTCACTGTCGCCGCCCGGCCATGCCTGCGGTGAAACGCCAGGAGCCGCGCGAGGTCTACATCGGCCAAGCCGTCCCCATAGGTCATCATCCAGGCCGGCGTGTCAATGTAGCGGCGCGCGCGCAAAAGCCGCGCCCCCGTCATCGCTTCCGCGCCGGTGTCCACCAGCGTCACGCGCCAGGGCTCAGGGTCGCTGCGGCGATGGATCGTAACACCTTCGGCCACCCCGCGCCCCAGATCCACCGTCACATCGCTTGCCATCGCCTCGTAATCGAGGAAGTAGCGCTTGATCATGTCGCCGCGGTATCCCAGGCACAGGACGAAATCGGTGAACCCGTGCGCGGCATACCCCTTCATGATGTGCCAGAGGATGGGCCGTCCTCCGATCTCGATCATCGGCTTGGGGCGGGCCTCCGTCTCCTCGCGGAAGCGCGTTCCGCGCCCGCCGCACAGGATCACGACCTTGGGTGTCTTTTCTGCCACCGGCGAATCCTCCACAATTTCCAGGCCGCTAAATTCGCGAGAAACTCCAGGACCGCCCCCGGCCTGACGTGGGACCGCCCTCCCACGCGCTCGCGCCAGGCGACTGGAACCTCGCACAGGCTCAACCCCAGGGCCCTGGCCTTGATCATCACCTCATCGTCCAGGAACCAGTCGCGGGACGCCAATTGTAGCGCCCTCAGATTCTCGCGGCGCAGGAATTTCGGAATGCCGTGGGTGTCAAGGCTTTCAACCGCGAAGAAGAGGCGGATCGTCAGGCGATAGGCGAAGCTCACGATTCGGCGCAGCCGCGTGTCGCATCGCTCGACGCGCACCGCCTTCACGACATCGTGCGCGCCGGCGAGCAGGACATCGATCACACGGCAGACGTCGTCCGGCGCAATCTGGCCGTCGCCAGCCATGAATCCCACCCATGTCCCCCGCGCGACGGAAAGCCCCGCCAGAACCCCGTTGCCATAGCCAATGTTGACCGGAACGGTAACGACCCGGCAGGCGGGGAATCTCCGGGCCAGTTCAGCGCAAACAGCCCCTGTGGCGTCGCGGGAGCCGTTCACCACGAGGATGATCTCATGCGGCCACCCCCGGAGGGCGAGAGCCCCCTCGAGCCGGGCCACGACGCGCTCGACCGACTCCGCCTCATTGTAGAGAGGGAGAACAAGCGAAAAGATAGGCGGTTCCTGTCCCATGGCTGCGTCAGGGGGAGCGCCCTACCTCCCGTGCGCTGACTATGGATTTCGGCCGGCGCGCAACACAAACCAGGGAAAGGCCGATCGGCAGCCTCCGGCCGGCGTCCAGAAGCGGACGCTCCAATAAAAAAATCCACCGCAGAAGGGGATTCAACGGAAAAGGGGGCGGTTCGTGGTCCTCCAGCCCCGTGGCGTTCCTGCGGATCTTGCGCATGATCCAAGCGAGGGGCAGAAGGAAACAATTGAAATAAGACAGAAAGAGAACCTCGAAACCGGCCGCGCGGACTTTCGCGCCAAGTTCCCTCAGGACATAGCGCCGCCTGTGGAGGTTGACATCGTCATGCGCCGACCACATGCTGGGGAGAGCCGGCACCGTGACGAGCAGCGTGCCGCCCGGCATCAGAAGATCCCGCGCCACGCTTAATCCTCGGGCGTCGTCGTCCATATGCTCAAGCACATCCAGGAGCCCCACCACCTGGAAAGCCCCCAAATCCCCCTGGATCCTGTCCGGGAACTCTCCCTCCACGGTCTCGATCGCCGGATCGCGCCTGCGCACATAGTCCAGGGCCTTGGGAGAGGCGTCCAACCCCATCACACGATATCCCATCCGCGCAAAATAGATCGCCAGCATGCCAGTCCCGCATCCCACGTCCAACAACCGTGCGGGAGGAGGGGGACCAAATTTCTCGAGGAGACGCAACAGGATGTCACGCCGCGCGGTAAACCACCATGTCCGTTCCTCATGGACGAAGAAGAGATCGTATTTGGTTTCATCCATGAAAAATCCAGGTCATGATTCGGGTGTAGAGAAACGTCATCGATCGAGCAAAATCTTCCACCAGAATCCCCCGCGCTTCCGATCCGCGTAGAGGGGAACCCCCGCCTGCAGGAAGAGGACCGGTTTTAAGAGGAGCGCCCCGTAGCGCGTCTCCACGAGGTCATCGACCACCTCCCCGGTTTCGATGTCGACGCCGTTTGCGAATCCCGCGTCGGTCCGGTGATGCCGAAAGACCCCCGCCAGAATTCTGAAAGCGCTCTCGCGATAACTCTGTTCTCCCGTCAGCTCTGAAAGCTTTAAAAGTGCTACCGTCCAGTCGGTTTCACCGTCCAAATAAGAGACGCGAGATCCCGGCTCGAAGGGCAGAAGCCCCGTATGAGCAGATTGCTGGGAGATCCAAAAATCAACAACGCGCCGGGCCGTCTCGAGATAAACCGGGTCCTCTAAAAAGAACGCCAGATCACAAAGGAGATCCGTCATGCCGTGGTTTTTGATATGCGGGGGCTTGCGCCCGACGACCTCCCCCTTCTCTGAGAACGCGACGATGGAAGAGGCGCCGCCGGAATCCGTCAGAAAATGCCGGCGCACGCCCTGATGCCACCAGTCGATCGCCTGGCGGAATTTCATCTCGCGCGTGGCGCGCCAGAGCGCCAGGAATGCTGCGGCCACTGCCAGGTTGTGCTTGGCCAGACGCGCCGAGCGCGGCTCGGTCCGAACGAATCGGTTCCAAAAAGCCTCTCTCAAAACGACATGCTCCGGAAAAACTCCCGTCTGCCCGAAAAAAGGAAGCGTCACGAAGCGGTCCCCCCACTGACGCGCCCAAGCCGGGTAGGCGGGATCCCCCGTCTTCTCGGCCAGATCCAGAGCCAACTCGACGAAAAGAGCAGACGTGGTCTCGGCGACAGGGACGCGAACATTCCAGGCCGGAAGCCGCCACTGGCAGATCCACCCGTTCTCTTCGTGGCGCGCAACGACCTTCCGAAACATGCGATCCGCGAGCGTCAGAGGAGGACCCTGCCACCCCAAGTCCGAAAGATCCAGAAGCCCCAACGTAAGATCCGTGTAATGAAAGACGTTGACGCGCGCGGGAAAAACGGCCCGCTTCCACCCCGCATACGGGGTCGTCAACTCCCAACGGCTTTCCACCCGGCGCGCCAGAATCTCGAACTGCTCCTTCACATAGGGGACCGCCCCGGCCAGGTACAGAAACGGCGCCCAATCGGCGAATTCCGCCAGCATCGAGTGGAACGCGGGGCGCTCTCCCGTGCGGGCGTGGACCGCGAAGAAGGGAACTCCTCCCCGCGGCGTGTAGACTTCTGTAAAAAAGCGGACGATCTCACGCTGAACCTCCTGAAGATCTGAACTGATCAAAGCGCACACGATGATGGAGAAGTCCTGAGTGCTGAGTGCTGAGTGCCGAGGAGCGGAAGACAACCTTTACGCATCAACGCTGACGTTGCCTGGCTACGGCGGCTCTCAAACCACCGACGATTTGACCAACCTCTTCAGCGCGTTGCAACAGCCGACTGCAAACATCCCTGTTCAAATAGCCGATGTCAGAAGCAGCGTAGAGCTGCGACCGCAATTCAGCGCAAGAACCCTTGGAAACCGAAAGAAATTGATGAAACTCGTTGGCTCGATTTCTTTCAAAACTTTCTGCAACATTGGACATGACCGATAACGCTGCCGAGCGGATTTGCCTGCGGAAGGAGGGATCCGCTCTCCACATTTCACTCGTTGTGGCTTTGTAGATATCTGCGACAAGACTTCTTGCCTTCTGCCATGCGATAAGATCCTCAAATTTCTCGACCTTTCCCATCCGCGCCGCCGCTCAGAACTCAGCACTCAGTACTCAGCACTCAGCACTCAGCACTTCCTATAGCCTTCCCAATACCGTTTCGTCCGAGATGCTGCAGCGCGAGCAAAGATCGAACCGGCGGTTCAGGACTTCGCTTCGAAGTTTCAAGCCGTAGGCGCTCTTCCACATGGGCGCCAGGGGCGCCGTCAAAAGATTCCCGTAGACGAACTTGGCGTCGTAGTCGAAACAGCACAGGGAGAGACGCCCGTCCCAGTGGACGACCCCCTTGTGGAGCCATTCACAGCGGTTCTGCTTCCCCTTGACCTCGGCCCCTGCCTGATCCCCTTTGTACTTGGACCATTTTTTCTCGGGGAGCCATTCGGCGAAGAGCGCATTGATCTTCCCAGCGTCGTCGTAGATCCAGGTGGGGATCGCGACGGCTTTGACAACCACCTCATCAACCCCCAGATCTTTTTTGGCCTCGGCGAGCCCCGCCACCTCGTGCTGGTTGTGCTTCATCACGATGAACTGGAGCTGAAGATGCGGACGCACAAGATTCCTCTCCTTCTTGCGCCGAGCGAGCTTCCGGATCTTGGCATACACGTCATCAAAATCCGCCCCGACGCGGTATTTTTCATAGGTCTCCTTGGAGAGCCCATCGCAGGAAATCGTCATCTTGTCGAGGCCGCAGCCCAAGATCTCTTCGATCGCCTCGTCGGTGAGCATCGTGGCGTTCGTGCTGAAGAAGGTCTCGATCCGCTTCTCTCGCGCGTAGGCCACCATCTGGGGGAGTTGTTTGTTGAGCATCGGCTCCCCCCCATAGAAAAGCCCCACCGAATTGATGTAACGGCTGACCTTATCGAGAATCTTCTCGAAATCCGCCAGGTGCAGATACCCCTTCTTGCGCTCCGACTCGTTCTGCCCCACAGCCGTCGTGCACATGGGGCACGACAGGTTGCAGACGTTCGTGGTCTCGATCAGAAGCTGTGTGGGATATCCCCGAAAACGGTTGACGACCCGCCAGAATGTGAAGTACCGGGCGCGACGTCGATAGTGTGCCAGACGTTCGAAAGGGGTCATGGAAGAGTCATTCCTGAGCGTGGGCGAGAGACGGCGCGACTTTCTTGGACAAGCCCTCCCTCTGGGAGGGCTTTCGAAGAGATTTGACGATGTCCCCCGTGTAGATTGCACTGGGAATCACCTCGCAACCCGCCCAACAGCCAGGGCAGGCGTCGACCCACTGACGCCATTTTTGGGCAGCCTTTCCAAACCAGACCTCCTCGAAGGAGGATTTCCGGAGATTCCCCGCCGTGTGAGAGTTGTTGATGCAGACGGCGACGTCGCCGTTGGGAAAAAGCCGCAAATGGCTCCTCAGGGCCACGCAACGAGGGTTGGGGCTCCCCTTCTGATAGAGGAGGCGGTTGGTGATCCCGTCCAGGTAGTAGCGCTTCACCACCTTCTCGATGTAGTCGGGGACGGTCTCGACATCCTCCTTCATGCGCGCGAGAAGTTCCGCGATCTCGTCGCGCTCGAAGTCTCCGAAGGTCGAAAACTCGCCGGCCGAGGCAGGCGCAACAATGAGATCCGGCTCCACGTGGTAGATGGCCGAGTCCTCATAGGCGATCACCGGGTGGACGCTGACCTTCCAGGCGGCGCAGTGCCTTTTCATCGCCTCGTAATCGCGCGCAGAATTCCTGTCCACGATCGTCTGGTTGACCCCGACATAGAGTCCCAGCTTGGCGCGCAGATCCGCCAGAACCTTGACTGTCTCCATCGCCTTCTTCCAACCGCCGGGAGTGGCGCGCACGCGGTCATGCGTCTCTTCCATCCCGTCGATCGAGACCTTGATGTGGACCTTTTGGGGATGGTCGAGCTTGCGTATCCCCTCGATGATCCGGTTCGTCAGATACCCGTTTGTCGTGATGTGGATCACGCGGGGCTTGACGCGCTGGTCAACCGCATTGATGAGATCGGCCAGGTCCTGACGCACCCAGGGCTCCCCCCCTGAAAACCGCACGGCGTCGACGGGCTTGAGTTGCGCAAAGACCCGGTCGACTTCCTCCAGGGTGAGATCCTCCGGCGACGGCTTCTTCCAGGAATCGCACATGATGCATTTGGCATTGCAGATCCAGGTCACGATGTAGGTGACGTAGGACGGGTAGGGAGTCCGCCCCAAGCGATTTGAGACGATGGCGGAGGCCAGGCGCGCCGGATTCATCGGAACATTATAACAACCTGCGATCCGTCACGAGTCACGCGTCATGAGTCACGAGAAAAGTCACCTGCGCTTTTCAACGCATGACGCGTGACACATGTCGCGTGACGTTATTTGAGCCGCTTTCCGATAAGGTCTGCCAGCATCCCGATTGCCAGAAGCTGAAGCCCTCCGACAAAAAGGATCGTGACAGTGGTGTCGAGCAGCTTCCCCATCCAGAGGGTGGAGTAAAAGAAGACGCCGGCCGCCACCAGGAACAAAAAGAGGCTCGCCGGCACGAAGATCTTCAGCGGGTTGAAATACATCACCGTCCGAAGGATGAGTTGAAAAAAGTTCAGGGAGTCCCGGACCGGACGGATCTTGGACTGCCCCACGCGCACCTTGTAGTCGATCGGAACGAAGGCAACCGAAAGACCGCTCGTGAGCATCGCGAGAGTCACGGTCGTCGTGAACGAAAAACCGTCCGGGGTCAAGGGGAGGAACGGCTCCAGGGACGATCTCCGCATCAGACGCAGACCCGAATTGAGGTCCGGGATATTGGTCCCGGTCAGATAATCGGCCAACTTCGTTAAAAGCCATTTGGCCGGGCGCCGTACAAGCGGGATCGCCGCCCCAGCCCGCACCCGGGCCCCCACCACCATTGCAGAAT
>SBBH01000085.1 GCA_005239795.1 Planctomycetales bacterium | reverse complement strand
TTTCCCTCTTCTTTCGCAACACGGCCAGGAGGAAACGATGGGCCGATACCTAGATCTGGCAAACCGCGCAAGCCCTCGCCCGGGGGCCGTGGTCGAAGCCGTCCCTTCCACCCAGGGAAAGGGAATGCAAACCATACCCAACAGACCAATCACCCCTGGCCGTGTTGCGAAAGAAGCGGGAAAAGCGAAAGAAGTCCTTCCCTCATATGGGGGGGCTACTTCCCCTTCTTCTCCCCCCGGTCCGCAGCAAACCAGACCTCGGCCGTCCTCCCGCCCGTCCCGACCCGCTCCTGACGCGCCAGGCCCCGCTCCGCGAGGATCATCAACGCCCGTGCGATCTGCTCTCCCTGCTTGTGCTGGCCGAAGAGATCGCTGATCTGCGTGCGGGTGACACCTGTGGGGCGCTCACGGAGGGCGCGCAGGATCGTATCCGCCGTCGGATCCCCCAGGGCGTCCCCGAAGATGCACCGGACCGAGGCCTCGCAGTACTCCCAGACCGCCAGGGCCGCGCGCAGGTGCTCCTTGCGCACCGTGCTGGAAAGGTCCAGGAGCGCATAGAGGGTCGAAAGGCGCATCACCTGGGGATCGGCCCGAGCCGTGAGTGCTCCGAAGAGGCCGGGCTTTCCCTCGGAGAGCTCCGGATAGACCTCGTACCAGATCGCGCGGGCCTGCTCGTCCCGCTGGATCCGGTCGACCTCCTTGGCGAACTTGACCGTTTCCTTCAGGCGCTCCTCGAGGGGACTCAAATCCGCCTCGTCGATCTTTCCCCCCTCCGGCAGGATTTTCGAGCGCTGGACGCAGACCCAGAGGAACCGGTTCCCGAAGCCGTTCCCCGCCTCGGTGCTGTCGAGGTAGCGCAAAAGCTCGTCCTGCGTGATGTGGCCGACGATCGAGATGTGGGCGCCGGTCGCCTTGGCGGGGCTGTTCTTCGTCAGGGCCCGGAGGTTCCCCATATCCCAGGCGTTGCGCACCGTCGCCGAGAGGGTGTTCCCCTCGCGGGAGAGAACCTTCAGGGTCGAGGCGAACTCCGACTCCAGGATCAGCACCCGCTTGTCCTCGATCCCGGGATCGACCATGACCTGCTCGTAGTCGACGACGCGTCCCCTCTCTTTCACCGGGTCCATGCGGAAGATCGGATCGCGCACCGTCCAGATCAGCCCCTCGCCGCTTGAGAGCCCGTGCTGGACGCGTTCTCCGGTCCATTCGTCGTCGACCTTCTGCATCGCCCGTTTGATCTGACCCCAGGAAGACCCTTTGCGCCCCTTGGCGGTCTGCCCCACGAGGACCGCGAAGAGATTCGTGTAGTGCTTGTCGGCTTCGGCCACGGAATGGGCCCTCCGGCCGATCAGGTTCCCGAAGGTGATGAGGAACTGGACGAGGAGCCCCATCTCGTCGGCCTCCGTGTGCGGCGCGATCGCGCGGATCCAGTCGCCGGCGAGACCATGAAAGGCAACCGGGTCGGGCGGGTCCGGCCAGTGGGTCGAAGGTTTCGGAGGAGCGGGCTCGGCGGGGGAGCCGGTCTGCGCCGTCTGGAGCGCCTTCGGCCCCTGCTCGACGAGCACATCCAGCCAGTCCTTGCCGACCTGGTCCGGGACGAATATGCGCACGTCGAGGCCCGCGGCGCCCAATCGCTCGGCGGCCTTCCGGGCGGCGGTCTGCCCCGTGCCGCTCACGTCGTTGTCAGCCCAGATTTCGACGCGCTTCACGCCGGCAGGGATCTCGATCACTTCCAGCCCGTTGGCACTGATGGCGGCCCAGGCAGGAGTGCCCGTCGCCTCCCGAACGGCCATGCAGGTTTCGATGCCTTCGCAGACGGCGAGCGTTTCGCCCGCCTCGAAGAGCCGGATCGCGGCGCCTTTCGTGGCTCCCTCTGTGATAGGTGAGGTGAGCTTCTTGGGAGCCAAAACCGGCGCCTTGCCGGGGCCCGCCGAATCCAAAAAGGTCCGATGAATCGACACGAGCTCGCCGTTGGGCGCGAGGACCCGGGCAAGCATCGCGGGGTAGAGAGCTGTGGGAGCTTCTCCCTCGTAGTAGGTCAGGGCGGGATTCAGCCTCAATGAGGGCGGCACGTTTCCGGACAGTCCACGATAGCGCATGTACTCGGAGATCCGGCCGGTGTCGGGGACAGCGGATTCCCAGAGCGCGAGGGGCAACTTCCTGCGCTTTCCGTTCTCCGGGACCGGAACCGGAAGGGCGGGAGGCGCGCTTATGAGCGTCGAGTGGATCTCTCTGATCCCCAGGTGGCCGGCCACGGCCTCGAGCGCCTGCGGAAAGGTCCAGCGGTTCGCCCATTGGAGGACATTGAAGCCGTCAGGAAGGTCGCCGCACGAATTGCAAATGCCGCCGCCCGTCTCGGCCGCGTCGGGAAATAGCCGGAACCCATCTTTTCCGCCGTGAACGGGGCAAGGAACATGCTTCCCGACCCGCCCGCAGGCAGCCGCCAATGGAGGTGCCAGCGTTTCGAGGACTGAGATCCATCGCCCTCGTGCCGCTTCTTTCACCCTCGCTGCGTCGAGGCCACGACTCGCCTGTTCTGTCCCCTGGCTGGTCTCCTCCGCCATCGCTGTATCCGATTGCATGTTGGTCCCTCCCTGTCCCGAGACGCCAAAAGATGCGATCGCTGACTATCTCTAAAAGGCCCGGCAGGGCCTGGCGACGGGGACAAGATTTTTACTGCGGACCTACAGAGCCGAATTGCTGAAGTGGGATCTGATGACGAAATGGGTTGGAATGGATGCGTCCGAACTCCAGGAATTCTCTTCGCGCCGCGTAGAGAATCGGAACGCCTTCCGGCGCCGATGGATCGGCCTACGCGTTCTTTCGCTTTGCCGCCGCCTTCGATCGTTTTGCGGTAAAGGCTGACTCATCTCCCTGGTGCATGAACAGGTGCCCTTTGATTTTATTCTCGCCCTCCAGGACCGCCCATCCTCGCCCGGAGGCCGGGTCGTTTTCGTCATGACCTTCCCAGGAAAACTCAATGGAGGGTTTCCCGTCGCGCTTCCCGAACCGGCCATCGAGGAATCCCACAACGGCGATGAATCTCAACTCGCCAGTTCCATCCCGATCGAACCGGAAATGTCCTGGTCCCATGAGATCGACATCATCCTGTTCCCAGGTCTCCATCCAGGTGATCCGCCAAGTGCCGAGGAGCGGGTTCGATGGGGAATTCATCCGGTTCATTCCTCCGCGTGTTCCGACCCAACCGGCAGAAATTTCCCGCCAAGGTTCCGCCAAGGGATTTGCTCGATCGCCGTAAATCTTTGAGCGGGTGAGGGGAATCGGACCCCCATGGCCAGCTTGGAAGGCTGGAGCTCTGCCATTGAGCTACACCCGCAAGGACGCCAAGGGAGTTTATCACAGCGGATGGAATCTACAGGTCCCCGATTCCGAACACTTCCGTGTGAAAATTGAAAGCCGCCGCGCGGAAGGTCTCAGATTATTCCCCGGATCCCTGTGGTCGTGTCTCCCAGGATCCCATCGCCCAGGGACGAGACCGTCCGCCCGGCCAAGGTCAGCGGATAGCAGACGACAAGTTCCGTGCTGTTTAAGAAAAAGGCGGTTTGCTATCGGTGATACCGGATGGAGCGGAAGGCGTCCGGACTCGGGAAGTTTGTGGGGAATGTTGTTTGACGGTTGGCCCCCTGAGCTGGGTGAGAACGCATCGATCGGGCTGAAAGGGCTCCGTCGCTGCGGACGACCTTGAGGATGTCCTGTCCCATGTCGAGCGCGCGCTGGTAGCGCGCCTCCGGGTCGGATTCGAGCGCTTTCATGACGATGGCATCAAGCCGCGGATCCACGGGTGCCTTCTGGGACGGAGGCGGGAACTTGCCGACCGGAAGCTCTCCTGTGAGCATTTCGTAGAGGACGACGCCCAGGGAGTAGACGTCGGCCCGGTGGTCGGAGCGTTTCAGGGGCGTTCGGGCTTCGGGCGCCATGTAATCCTTCGTTCCCATGATGATGCCCGTGTAGGTGATGGGCGAGGTGGAGGGAGCGCTGGTCCCGTGCATCAGCCGCGCTAGGCCGAAATCGGAGATCTTGATCTGCCCCGTGCGCGTGAAGAGGAGATTTTCCGGCTTGATGTCCCGGTGGACCACTCCCTGCGCGTGGGCATAATCGAACGCTTCGCAGAGGTACGGGACGATTTTGAGGGTTTTTTCCGGAGTGAGTGTGCGCTGCTGGATGACCTCCCGCAGGGACATCCCGTCGACATATTCCATCACGATGTAGCAGCGCCTGGAGGTCTGGCTGCCGTCGGGAATATGGATCCCCTTGTCGTAGATGACGACGATGTTGGGATGGCTGAGGTTGGCCAGGGCCGAAGCCTCCCGCTCGAACCGCTTCACGAAGACCGGATCCTGATTGAAATGGTCCGCGAGGATTTTGAGGGCGACCTTGCGATCCAGGGATTTTTGCGTGGCCAGATAGACCGTTCCCATCCCTCCTGAGCCCAGGAGCCTCTCAATGGTGTATCCCCCTATCACTTCTCCCGTTGCGAGCGTCATGTCCGCGGGAGGCGGCGCAGAAGAGAAAGGCGCAAGGGTGTGTGTCGAAACATCTTGATGAGAGCGCGCGGGTTTTGTCGCGGCACGGCGGGGAATCGTCAACGCTGCCTCTTGAATGGCTGGCGCAGGTTCCGAAGAGATGTGTTTTTTTCCCGGGGTTGCCTGGAGCATCGTGAGGATCCTGTGGCGTTCCACCACGTGGCGCAGCCAGCTGGCGAAGAGCTGGCTGTCAATTGCACCTCGCTTGACCAGATAGTCCTGCGCGCCGTTCTGGGAGGCGGCCATCGCGAGAGGCTCTTCCTCGGGCTGGGCGAGCACGATGATGGGGATGTGCGGTGCGACCGCTTGAAGGCAGGTGACGCCGGTCAGGCCCACGCTGTCAGGGAGCTTGAGGCTCATGAGGACAGCATCCACGGAGGCGGTTGTCAGATGCGAAAGGGCTTCGGCTAGGCGGGAGGTCTGCGTGATCTGGATGGCGGCGCTCTCCGACTGTCCGAAAGCCTCTAGAAAAGGGGTGGCGTGGTGTAGGTTGTCTTCGACCAGGAGAACCCACAACGGCTTGGTGCGCAACCGCTCCTCGCTCTCGTTTCGTATCCGCTGTGACATGTGTCGATAAGACGTCGCTTCTATGTCGGCAGGATCATGACAGAGCTTCACAGAAAATCATGCAGATGGCTCTGATGTAGGTAGGTGTATGAAAAAAATCGTATTTTTTCTTGCCTTTGGCCTCTCGATTGCTAAGATGCGTGGTTTCGAAGCACCCCCGACCGCCGAGACACGCTGAACGCGACGAGGGCGATAGGGTTGTGCGCTTCGCGGGGCTTTGCGTTGGCGCGGAAGGGGTGAGCACTGTTCCATATCATGCTGACAGGGTGGGGCCGTCCGACGTGGCGTCGCGCGGCTCTCATGCGGAAAGAAAAACTGGGGGATGCCCGGCCGGCGTTCCTTTGTCGTTTCAACCCAACTTCTTAAGGGGAGGTCGAAGATGGCCAAGGAAGTGTTCAAGCGAACGAAGCCGCATGTGAACGTCGGGACGATTGGGCACGTGGACCACGGCAAAAGCACGCTGACAGCGGCGATGGTGGTGACGCAGGCGACGAAGAACATGGCGAAAGCCAAGGAGTACGCCGAAATCACCAAGGGCGGGACTGTCCGGGACGCCTCGAAGACCGTGACGATCGCGGTGTCGCACGTGGAATACGAGACGGCCAAGCGCCACTACGCGCACATCGACTGTCCGGGGCACGCCGACTACATCAAGAACATGATCACGGGGGCGGCCCAGATGGACGGGGCGATTCTTGTCGTTTCGGCGGCGGACGGTCCGATGCCGCAGACGCGGGAGCACATTCTTCTGGCAAGGCAAGTGCAAGTCCCTGCGATTGTTGTATTTATGAACAAGGTGGATCTTGTTCAGGACAAGGACCTTCTGGATCTGGTGGAGATGGAGGTCCGGGAGCTCCTGACCAAATACGGCTTCCCTGGGGATAAGGTCCCCGTCATCCGCGGCAGCAGCCTTTCGGCGTATGAGTCGCGCGGAAAGGACCCCGCGGCGGTCAAATGCATCCAGGAGCTGTTGGACGCGCTGGATGCGCACATCCCAGAGCCGGTGCGGGAACTGGACAAGCCCTTTCTGATGCAGGTAGAGGATGTCTTCTCGATCGAAGGGCGCGGAACCGTCGCGACGGGCCGCGTGGAAAGGGGCAAGGGGAAGGTGGGGGATGAAGTCGAGCTGGTGGGGCTTCGGGACACTCAGAAGACCGTCGTCACCGGGGTGGAGATGTTCAACAAGACCCTGGACGAGTGCGTGGCGGGGGACAACGTGGGGATCCTGCTCCGGGGCCTCAAGCGGGAGGATATCGAGCGGGGGATGGTGATCGCCAAGCCCGGGTCCATCAAGCCGCACAAGAAATTTGAGGGGGAGGTTTACATCCTGACGAAGGACGAAGGGGGAAGGCACACGCCTTTCTTTAAGGGGTACAGACCGCAGTTCTATTTCCGGACGACCGACGTCACGGGTGCGGTTACGTTGCCCGAGAAGGTAGAGATGGTCATGCCGGGGGACAACATCAAGGTCAATGTGGAGCTGATGGTGCCGGTGGCCTGCGAGGACAAGCTCCGGTTCGCCATCCGCGAGGGTGGAAAGACCGTTGGTGCTGGCGTCGTCACCAAAATTTTGGATTAGTTGTTGGGAACTAGGGACTAGGGACTAACGACTGGAGACTTTATGGCGCGCGAATGGATTTTTCTGGAGTGTCCGGAATGCAGCAACCGGAACTACAGGACGGACAAAAAAGGGGGGCCGAACATCCCGAAGTTGGAGATCGCGAAGTTCTGCCCGGCCTGCCGTAAGCACACGGTCCACAAGGAGAAGAAGAAATAAGAGGCGGTGCGCAAAGGAATCGCGGGATCAGGAGGCCAGTAGCTCAATTGGCAGAGCACCGGTTTCCAAAACCGGGGGTTGGGGGTTCAAGTCCCTCCTGGCCTGCGTTTGTGTGAAACGGAAACCATGACGCTTTTTGCGATTTATCGGCGCGGGCAAGGGGCCTGGGCGCGAGGCTTGGCCGCAGGCGCCTTGGCGCTTGTGGCTGTCTTCGGGGTTGCGGAGCTTTCAGGAGCCTTGTCGCGCCTGTTGAGCCTGAACCAGGAGCTCTCAGCCGTCGAGGTCCCGTTTCTCGAGGTGCATCTAGCGCTCACTTGGGCGACGGTGATCTGTGCGGTGGTCTTCGCCGCCTGCGCCCTGGGGGTCTGGTTTCTCCTGAACCACCCGAAAACCGTGGATTTCCTGATCGAGACCGGCGAGGAGATGCGCAAGGTCTCCTGGCCGTGGGACCCGGCTGCGCAGGGGACCTACTGGGGGTTTCTGCCCAACAAAGGGCGGGAGCTCTTCAATAATTCGCTGGTCGTCATTATTGGCGTCTTTGTGATTGCCGGGATGTTGTTCGCGTTTGATTTTGTGCTTCAGAGTTCTCTTGCCTGGTTCATTGCACATGCAGGGTAAGACCGCCATGGCTAAAAAGTGGTATGTGGTGCGGGTCCAGACGGGGCGCGAGAACAAGGTCCGGGAGGGCCTTGCGCGGCGCGTGAAATCGAGCGGCCTCGAGGAGCGCTTCGGCCGGATCGTGGTCCCAACCGAGAAAATCTCTCAGATCCGCGAAGGGAAGCGTTCCGTGCGCGAGCAGAAGATCTACCCGGGCTACATCATGGTCGAGATGGAGATGGACGATGAGACCTGGTTTCTCGTGCGCGAGACGCCGGGCCTCGGGGATTTCATCGGGACCGATCAGAAGCCCCTGCCGATGCAGACTCACGAGGTGGAGCGGCTCTTGGGCCAGGAGACGCAGGCCAAGGAGGACGCTCCACAGATCAAGCTCGACTTCAAGGTCGGGGAGATGGTGAAGATCAAGGAGGGGCCGTTCCAGAACATGGACGGACGGGTGGACGAGATCTTCCCGCAGAAAGGGTTGGTGCAGGTCCAGGTGGCGATCTTCGGCCGCACGACGCCCGTGAAGCTTGAGTACTGGAAAGTGGAGCCGATCTAATGGCCGTCAAGAAGGAAGTCATCGCGAAGGTGAAGCTCCAGTGCCCGGCGGGGCAGGCGACTCCGGCTCCTCCGGTGGGGCCGGCCCTGGGCCAGCATGGGATCAACATCGGTGAATTCGTCAACCGATTCAACCAGGCGACGAAGTCCCAGGCGGGCCTCGTCATTCCCGTCGTCATCACGATCTACAAAGACAAGACGTTCGAGCTTCTGTACAAGACGCCTCCGGCGGCGGTCCTCCTCAAGCAAGCCGCCGGGATCGCCAAGGGCTCCGCGACTCCCGGGCGGGAATCGGTGGGGACCGTGACGCGCGAACAGGTCAAGAAGATCGCCGAGACGAAGCTCAAGGATCTGAATGCCGCGTCGGTCGAGGGGGCGATGCGGCAGATCGAGGGGACCGCCCGCAGCATGGGGCTCAAGGTCGCCGAGAAATAATAGGAGCGGGTGATGAAACGGCACGGCAAACGTTACAACGAATCGGCCAAGCTTGTGGAAGAGGGGAAGCGGTATCCCCTCGACCAGGCGGTGGCGGCCTTGAAGAAATTTAAGCCGGTCAAGTTCGACGAGACGGTGAACCTCTCGATCCATCTGGGGATCGATCCCAAACAGGCCGACCAGATGGTGCGCGGGACGCTTTCGTTGCCTAAGGGGTTGGGCAAGGAGGTCCGTGTGATCGTCTTCGGTCCGGCCGACAAGGCCGCCGAGGGAAAGAGGGCGGGTGCGGTCGAGGCAGGCGCCGACGATCTTATCAAGAAGGTGGGGGACGGCTGGCTCGATTTCGACGTGGCGATTTCCACCCCCGACATGATGGGCAAGGTGGGCCGCCTCGGGCGTGTCCTGGGGCCCCAGGGGAAGATGCCTTCCCCCAAGTCCGGCACCGTGACGGCCGATGTTGCGGAGGCGGTCACGGCCTTCCGCGCTGGGAAGGTCGAGTACCGCACCGACGAGACGGGGAATCTCCATATCCCGGTGGGGAAACGATCCTTTGACGACGCGGCGATCCGCGAGAACGTGAACGCGGTTCTGGACCATGTCCAGGCGGCCCGGCCCCCTTCGGTGAAGGGGCAGTTCATGATCAAGGCAGTCCTGTCGGCGACCATGAGTCCGGGAATACTGCTCCAGACGGCGGAAGGGTGCTGACGACTAAGCACAAGCAAAGGGAAACAGAAAGACAACCATGTCCAAGGCGATCAAGCAGAAGATGGTGACGGAGTGGAGCCGGCAGTTCGCTGGCGTCCAGAATTGCGTCGTCCTGTCCTATCAGGGGGTTCCGGCCGAGCAGGTCCGCGGCCTGCGCAGCCACCTGCGCCGCAACCAGGTCTCGATGAAGGTCATCCGGAATGCCCTCGCCAGAAAGGCGTTTTCTGAGGCGGGGCTTTCGTGCTTGGAGGATCTCGTCCAAGGGCCGACAGCGGTGGCGTTCGGCGCCGACGGCGTGGCGGTCGCCAAGGCCCTGACCGAATGGTTGAAAGATGCAGGCGACGAAGCGGCCAAGAAGGTCCGGTTCCGCGGGGGGGCTCTCGCGCGGCACAAGATCACCTCGGGGGAAGTGGTGGCGCTCTCAGAGCTTCCCGACAAGAAAACAATGCGGGCGCAGGTGCTTTCGACGGTGATCGCGCCGGCGGCGCAGGTGGCCAGCCTTCTGGCGGCAAGCCTGGCCCAGGTGGTCTATTTGGTGCAGTCGCATATCGAGAAGAAAGAAAAGGAGGGGGGTTGACCATGGCTGAGCAAGCGGTTGCAGACAGGAAGTTCTCGGACAAGGTGGCAAAGGTCGTCGATGAGATCGCCGGATGGACGATTCTCGACCTCAAGGAGTTTAAGGAGGCGTACGAGACGCGTTTCGGCGTGACAGCGGCGGCGCCTGTGGCCATGGCTGCAGGCGGCGGTGCTTCCGCGGGCTCTCAGGCGGCGGCGAAGGAAGAGAAGACCACCTTCGATGTCATTCTTGAGAATGGAGGCGCGAGCAAGATCAACGTCATCAAGGTGGTCCGTCAGTACACGAGCCTGGGCCTCAAAGAGGCCAAGGATCTCGTCGAAGGTGCCCCCAAGCCCATCAAGGAAGGCGCTCCGAAGGACGAGGCCGAGAAGATCAAGAAGGATCTCGAGGCCGCCGGCGCCAAGGTCACGGTCAAATAGCCCATCGAGACATATCTCGGGGCGCGGCCGTGAACACGGGAATTTGAGGGGGGGATTGACGGAATGGAGATCCGCTATTTCGGGCGAGTCAAAGACGACGTCAAGGTGCCGGACCTCGTCAGCATCCAGACCGATTCCTACCGGGAATATCTGCAGGAGGAGATCCCGCCCACCAAGCGCAAGCTTCAGGGTTTAGAGGGGATCCTGCGCGAGATCTTTCCGATCGTCAGCCACGACGGAAAGGTCTCCATGGAGTTCATCCGGTACGAGATCGGGCGGCCCCGCTATTCTCCTGAGGAGTGCCGCGACCTCCGATTGACCTACGGGATGCCTTTCAAGGTGAGGTTGCGCCTGCTGGGCAAGGGCGACCCGGTCGAGGAGGATGTCTACCTCGGCGAGATCCCGATCATGATCGGCGGGGGCGAGTTCATCATCAACGGCGCGGAGCGCGTGATCGTGACGCAGCTCCACCGTTCGCCGGGGATCGACTACTCCGTCGAGGTCCACCCGACAGGGAAACGCCTCCACTCTTGCCGAATCATTCCGGAGCGGGGTTCGTGGCTCGAGATCGAGGTGACGCGCAAGGATGTCGCGACCGTCCGGGTGGATCAATCCAGTAAGTTTCCCATCACGACGCTCATCCGCTCGATGTCGGAGCGCTACTCCACGAACGCTGACATCCTGCGCGCCTTCTACACGACGGAAAAAGTGAAATTGGAGGGAAATCTTTCCAAGTTCAAGGGCGCGGTCCTGGTGACGCCGCTTGTCAGGAAAGACACTAAGGAGACGGTCGCCGAAGGGGGCGCCGTCCTGACCGAGGATCTCTTGAAGGAGATTGACAAGCTCGATGTGAAGCAGATCGAGATCATTCCGACGGTGGCCGATCCCTTGATCTTGAACACCATGGCCGAAGACACCTCGCGCACGCACGAGGAGGGGCTCCTCAAGATCTACTCGAAACTGCGGCCGGGAAACCCCGCCAATCTCGACAAGGCGAAGGCGCTCTTCAAGGAGCGCTTCCTCGACACAAGCCGCTATCGTCTGGGGCGCGTGGGACGCTTCCGCGTGAACCGGAAGCTAGGTCTGAACCTGCCTTTGACCGAGATGGTCCTCACCGCCGACGACTTTGTCCACGTCGTGAGCTATTTTCTCAAGCTACGCGGGGGCGAAGGAGAGATCGACGACATCGACCATTTGGGAAACCGCCGCGTGCGCACGATCGGAGAGCTGGCCGGCGAGGAGTTCCGCAAGGGGTTTCTCAAACTCAAACGCTCCGTGCAGGAGCGGATGGCCCTCGACATCGAGGGGAAAGTTACCCCCCGCACGCTCATCAACGCGAAGACCGTTTCCTCGGCGATCGATTATTTCTTTGGCCGGGGCGAACTTTCCCATGTCGTGGATCAGACGAACCCTTTGTCCCAGCTCACGAACGAGCGCCGGCTTTCGGCCCTGGGCCCCGGGGGGTTAAACCGCAAGCGCGCGGGGTTCGAGGTGCGCGACGTCCACCATTCGCATTATGGGCGGGTCTGCCCGATTGAGACGCCGGAAGGCGCCAACATTGGGCTCATCACGTCTCTCAGCATCTACGCGACCGTCGACGAGCACGGGTTTCTCGTGACTCCCTACAAGAAGGTCCATAAGGGGAAGGTCACCGACGAGATCGCCTACTTGCGCGCCGATGAAGAGCAGCACGCTAAGCTCGCTCCCGCCGACGCCCCCCGTGAGAACGGCCGGATCTCGGACGACATGGTGTTGGTGCGCTATCGAGGCGACTTTGTGCGGGTGCCCCTGGAGGAGGTCGAATACATCGACGTGTCGCCCAAGCAGATCGTGGGTGTCTCGGCAGGGCTGATCCCGTTTTTGGAGCACGACGACGCCAACCGCGCGCTCATGGGCTCCAACATGCAGCGCCAGGCGGTGCCGCTCATGGTAGCCGAGCCGCCGCTCGTGGCGACGGGGATCGAGAAGGGGGTCGCGGAAAATTCCGGGATGTTGGTCAAGGCCCGCCGCGGCGGCTCCGTCCGGAAGGTCACGGCCGACGAGATCGTGATCGCCGGGGCGGAACCCGGCGAGATCGACACCTACCACCTCAGGAAGTACGTGGGGTTGAACGAGCGCACATGTCTCAACCAGAGGCCGGTCGTGCGCGAGGGGCAACGCGTGCGAGGGGGGCAGGTCATCGCCGATGGCGCTGCGACCCAGGGGGGGGAGCTGGCGCTGGGGCGCAATATCCTCGCCGCCTTCATGCCTTGGGATGGACATAATTTTGAGGATGCCATCATCCTGAGCCAGCGATTGGTGAAGGACGACGTCTTCACCTCGATCCACATCGAAGAATTCGAGGTGGAGATCCGCGAGACCAAGCTTGGTCGGGAGGAATTCACGCGTGACATCCCGAACGTTTCGGAAAAGGCGCTCCGGAACCTCGATGAGCATGGGATCATCTGGATCGGGACGCGCGTCGGCCCCGGA
>SBBH01000071.1 GCA_005239795.1 Planctomycetales bacterium | reverse complement strand
TTGCCCATGGAGTCCCTCCATTTCCATGGGCTTCATCGGCAACCACTTGGCAATGCAAAAGCTACGAAAGCCGGTCATGAGTTATCTTGGTGGCAATATCCTTAAGTGACTGTACTGATTATCGGGGGAAAACCGGGGGCACTGAACTTCTCTTCTTGAAAGTCCGAGAGGCTCTGCTTTACAAACGCTATCGGCAAAATATCAGAAAAATCTATTTGACAAATAAGTCAATATAATCAAAATAGAATCGAAATGATCAATTTACCCAAGGCGCTGACCACGGGACAGATCGCCAGGCATTGCGGGGTAAGCCTGCGCACAGTGATCCGCTGGATCGAACGGGGGCATCTGAAGGCGTTCCAGCTCCCCGGCCGCGGGGACAACCGCGTGCAAGTGCATGACCTACTTGAATTTTTGAAAGAGAACGGCATGCCAATCCCCTCAGAACTTCAGAGCTATACCGGACGTATCCTGATCGTGGAGGACGACACCCCCATGGCGCAAGCCATGCAACGGGCGCTCCGGCGGGCGGGGTTCGAGACCGCCGTCGCTCCAGACGGGTTCCGGGCCGGGACCCTTTTGGGGGCTTTCCAGCCCTCCGTGGTCACCCTGGACCTGGGCCTCCCGGGGCTTGGAGGGATCAATGTCTTGAAGTTCATACGCGACACGCCCCCCCTTGCCGGCGTGAAGATCCTCGTCGTTTCCGCCATGCCGCAAAAGGATCTGGAGGCGGCCCTCGTGGCGGGCGCCGACGATGTGCTGGAAAAACCGTTCAGGAATGAAGCGCTGGTCGAGAAGGTCAGAAACCTGTCGGGCTGGGAGAACACGACAACTCCCGGTTCCAAACCCGTGGGGAGGGGAACATGACAACCGGAAAAGGGGCCGGACGCACGAAGACCGTCCTGTGTGTGGATGACGAAGAAGGCGTCCTGAACTCGCTCAAACGGCTCTTCCGGGGAATGCCCTACCGCGCGCTGACTTCCACCAGCAGCAAGGAGGCACTCCGGGTCGTCGAGAGGGATAAGCCGGATCTGATTCTCCTGGACCTCCGGATGCCGGAACTCGACGGCTGGGGATTCTTGAAGGAGATCCGGGACCGAGGGTTTTCGGACCTCCCCGTCGTCATGCTGACGGGCGAAGGGGCGCCCGCGCCGATGTTGCGCGGATACCAGGAAGGGGGAACGTATTACATCACAAAACCCTTCAAGCCCGAAGTCGTCCGCAACATCGTTGAATATCTGATCGGAGATCTTACCGATGCGCAGAAAGAGAAGCTGGAGCTGCTTTTGTAGGGAGGAAGCGCCATGATCGCTTCTAAAAGCGTTTTGTATGTGGATGACGAGTCGGATGCCAGGAGCGCTTTCGCGCGAGCGCTTCGCCGGACCCCGTACTCCCTGCGGACTGCCGGAAACGCGGACGAGGCGTTGCTCGCGGCTTGGGAGATCCGCTTCGACCTGGCGGTCCTCGACATCGCCATGCCCGGAACGGACGGCTGGCACCTCCTGGCGTCACTGCGCCAGATCGATCCCGGCCTTCCAGTCATCATGCTGACGGGACTCCAGACGGATTATGCCCTCTTCCATTCCGTGGAACTGGGGTGCGATGGATTTTTGGAAAAGCCTATCGGACGCGCAGATCTCGTGAGTCAAATCGAATCGATTCTGATCCACAGAAACCGCCTGCACCAGAAACGCCCGCACCGGTGCCGGCTTACAGGATGGGGGTAGCCATGAAAGGGATCGTCTTCACGCTTTTGGGGAAGCTGGTCGAGGAGAAATGGGACCTCGCAACCTGGCAGGAGCTTCTGGATGAGACCCAGCCCGCCTCGCGAGGAGCCTACACCTCCGCCGCGAGCTATCCCGACCAGGAGCTGTTCGACCTGGTGGGGGCGCTCTCGCGGCGCACGGGGCTGACGGCGGACGCGCTGGTACGTGCGTTCGGAAAGTTCACCCTCCCTCAACTCGCCCGGCTCTATCCGGATTTTTTCACCGCCAAGGGGATGGACGCCAAGAAATTCCTGCAAAGCGTGGACGGCTTTATCCACGTGGAGGTGCGCAAGCTCTATCCGGACGCGGGCCTCCCCACCTTTCAGTACGAGGACCCGGCGCCGGACCGATTGGTCATGGTCTACCGCTCAGAGCGCAAGCTCTGCCGGTTCGCTGAGGGGCTGATCGATGGAACCGCGGATTATTTCAAGACCGCAATCGCACACAGGCAGGTCCAGTGCGTGCTCCAGGGAAACGATTATTGCCGCTTCGACCTGGCATTCGGGGGCAAGACATGAACGCCCCTGTCTCGCGCGATGTTGACAACGTCCTTCAACGGGCTCTCGATCGAGAGCGGCGCGCGAGAGAGATGGCCGAGGAACTACTCGAGAAAAAATCCAGGGAGCTTTTTCTCGCCAACGAGGAGCTGGTCTCCCGAAACAGGGGCCTCCACCAGCGGGCGGCTGAGATTGAACTTTTGCACGCCGTCGCGCTCTTCGCGCGGGACAGCCGCCCGTTCAAAGAGGTCATGGGCAAGTTCGTCGAGGCGGTCTGCCGGATCTGCGACTGGCCGGTGGGGCATGTCTACGTCCCGGACGACCAGGACCCTGAACGATTGATTTCCCTGAAGGTCTGGCACATCCGCCCTGGCGAGGCGTTCGACCTGTTCCAGAGCGTCACCGAGGCGTACCGGTTCAAGAACGGCGAGGGGCTCCCCGGCCGCGTCTGGGCCAACGGGAAGCCCGCCTGGATCGAGGATATCCATGTCGATTCCAACTTCCCACGCGCCCGCGTGGCCCGGGATATCGAGGTGAAGGCCGCGTTCGCCGTCGCGATCCGCCGGGAAGGGCGCATCGTCGCCGTCGCGGAGTTCTTCGCCTCGCAGGCTTACCAAAAGGACCAGCAGATGCTGGACCTGGTGGACATGGCCGCCACACAACTGGGGAACGCGCTGGACCGCCAGCTTGCCGAGACGCGCCTTGCGGAAAACCACGGGAAGCTTGAAAAAGCGCTCTCGGAACTGCAACAGGCGCAGGCACAACTGGTGCAATCCGAGAAAATGGCGTCCCTGGGCCAGCTCGCAGCCGGCGTCGCGCACGAGATCAACAACCCGATCGGATTCATCATGAGCAACCTGTCGACCTTGAGGGAGTATGTGGACGTTTTCAGGGCGCTCCTGGCCGAGTACAAAACGCTGGCGGCAGGCCTTCAAGGCTCGGCGGATCCCACTCAGCGCGCCGCCTTAGATCGTATCCGCGACATCTGCCAAAAAGCGGACCTGGACTATGTCTTGAAGGACGTGGATGCGCTTTTGTCCGAATCGTCCTCGGGCACTGTCCGCATCAAGGAGATCGTCCAGAACCTGAAGAGCTTCGCCAGGCTCGACGAGGCGGAGGTCCAGGAAGCGGACCTCAACGCAGGTGTCGAAGCCGTCTTGAAGATTGTCGCCAACGAGCTCAAATACAAATGTGAACTGAAAAAAGACCTCGGCGCGATCCCTCCGGTCCGCTGCTACCCGGGGCAACTGAACCAGGTATTTTTGAATCTCCTGGTGAACGCCGCGCAAGCGATCCCCGAGCGCGGGACGATCACGATCCAGACCCATGCCCAAAACGGGCAGGCCGTCATCCGGATCTCGGACACCGGCACGGGGATTCCCCCCGATGTCCTGCCCAGGATCTTCGACCCCTTTTTCACGACCAAACCGGTCGGCAAGGGGACGGGGTTGGGACTTTCCATCGCCCATGGGATCGTCGAAAAGCATGGCGGCACGATCGACGTGGAAAGCGCGATGGGAAAAGGAACGACCTTCACGATTCGTCTGCCGCTTTCGGGGGTGCCCTGCGATGGATGATCCCACGGTCCTCTTCGTCGACGACGAGGCGGGAATCCTGGGGGCGCTGAAGCGCCTGACGCGCGGCGAACCCTACAGGGTCCTCACGGCCCAAAGCGGCCGGGAAGCGCTGGCCGCTCTGGACGCCGAGCGCGTTGACCTCGTGGTGACCGATCAGCGAATGCCGGAGATGACGGGGACGGAGCTTTTACAGAAGGTGAAGGAGCGCTCGCCCGAGACCTTGCGCGTCATCCTGTCTGGGTACGCGGACGCCGCCTCCATCGTGGAGGCGATCAACCGCGGAGAGGTCTTCCGTTTCCTGACCAAGCCCTGGAACGATTCGGAGCTCAAGGCCGCGATTCGGCAATGTCTCGAGCTGGGGAGCCTTGCGCGCCAGAAGCAGGAGATGGCAATAAAGATCGAGGCGTTGAACGCCCTCCTTTCCAAGGATCTCGCGGAGCGGTCTCAATTCCTGCGCATGTACCAGGAGGTGGTGTCGAAACTGCCTATCCCCGGAAGACCCGTCGACGCGGACCCCGACCGGAAAAACCGGATCCTGGCGGTGGATGACGATCTGCGTATTGCAAACATGATCCGGCTCCAGCTTGAAAAGGAGGGATTCCAGGTGGAGGTCGCCACGGACGGCTTCAAGGCAGGAGCCCTTTTGGGAAGCTTTGCCCCGTCCGTCGTGACGCTGGACCTGGCGATGCCGGGTATCGGCGGCCAGGAGGTCATCCGTTTCATTCGAGGTATCGCCCAATTCTCCTCCATCAAGATTCTCGTCGTCTCGGCTCTGTCTCCGGAGCGGCTCCAGGAGGCGCTTGCGCTCGGGGCGGACGAGGCGCTCGCCAAACCTTTCACCGTGGCAGACCTTGTGTCGCAGGTCCAGAAGCTCTCCGAACAGTTCGAAGCTTCACCAACCCCAGATCGAAACGCGTGAGGGGGTCCCATGGCCGTTGCCAACGTCCTGTTCGTCGACGACGAGGAAGGGGTTCTTAATTCCTTCCGCCGCCTCCTGCGTCAATCTCCCTACGCGGTGCATACGGCCGCCTCGGGCGACGCGGGACTCGACCGGATCCGCCAGGAGCGCTTCGCGGTCATCGTTTCCGACATGCGCATGCCGCAGATGGACGGCGCGGCGTTCTTGAAGCAGGCGCATCGGATTTCGCCCGATTCCGTCCGGATCCTCCTCACCGGACAGGCAGATCTCGATTCCGCGATCGCCGCCGTGAACGAGGGGCGGATCTTCCGTTTCCTGACCAAACCCTGCCCCCCCGATGTCCTCACAGCCACGCTGGAGATAGCCATGGACCAATACCGCCTCGTGACCGCGGAGCGGGAGCTGCTGGAAAACACCTTGAGCGGAAGCGTGAATGTCCTGACCGAGATCCTGAGTCTGGTGAACCCGATCGCCTTCAGCCGCGCCGCCAGGATCAAGCGCTACGCTTCCCAAGTCGCAGGTCACCTGGGACTTCTCCAGAAATGGCAATTCGAAGTCGCGGCGATGCTCTCCCAGGTCGGCTGCGTGACACTGCCGCCGGATCTCTTGAACAAGGTCTATGCGGATCAACCCCTTTCCGAAGAAGAGAAAAAGCTCTTCTCTTCGCACCCCACCGTCGGACGTACGCTCCTGGCGAACATCCCGCGACTGGAACTCGTGGCGCGGATGATCGAAGGGCAGCAGCACCCTTTCCGGATCGCCCAAGGAATCTCCCCGTCGGCCGACGACAAGGTGGCGAAGCTCGGCGCCGAGATCCTGAAAGCTGTTCTCGACTTCGACGCCTACCTGGCCAAGCGGAAGTCTGCCGCTGATGCCCTGGCCCTGATGCAGGGCCAGGAGGGGGAGTACAACCCGGTGGTGCTCGAAGCCATGCGCCGGCTCGACGCCGACCGCGTGAGCCTCGTCCCCCAGACTGTGACAGTCAATCAGTTGACGACCACGATGGTGCTCGACGAGGACGTCTTGACAAAAAACGGCGTGCTGCTCGTAGTCAAAGGTCAGGAGGTCACCTACCCGGTCATCGAGCGCCTGCGCATCCACGCGACCCGGGGGGCCGGGGTGAAGCAGCCGTTCCGCGTTCTGGCGCAGCGATAGAACCGTATCAGGCGGTCCTACTAAAAGGATTGGGCTCTG
Organism: Planctomycetales bacterium; assembly: GCA_005239795.1. GTDB lineage: Bacteria > Planctomycetota > SBBH01 > SBBH01 > SBBH01 > SBBH01. The sequence continues at coordinate 3,730 of SBBH01000071.1, read as the reverse complement.
CTCCGAAGGTGTAGATGTACTCGTTAGCGTCGAGGACCAGTAGCATGCTTGAGCTCGTTCCAGACTTCTTCGCGGGTTTCCCGGAGCTTGCGGAGGACCCGCTCCTCGGTCATCCCCTTGAAGCGGCCGTCCTTCTCGCACGCGGCATGGATCCTCCGGAGGAGGACACGGAAGCGCGCAGGATCCCTTTGGCTGCGCTTCACTCCCCGGACCTGTTGCATGGCGCCATCCATGGTTTCGTCTCCGGGAACGTTATACCCGACCTCGAACGCGGCGCATGATTTTCCTTGGGACAGCGCACCAAAAAAATGCGCTTTTCTCCTCAACACCCGGCATGCAGAAAACTCGTTGTAGGCAATGAGATCGCCTTGAGCCTCTGCCGTGAATGCAGGAAACGCTCCGATACAAACCGACAAGAAGCATGCCAAAACAGATCTCTCGCCCCGTTGACTCACAGCTTCTCCTTTACTTGGCGTCCTGATCCAGGCCCGCTACTCTGACATTCCCTCTATATTCTGTACCAGCGAAATTTAGTACAGGGAGCACTGGTTCCTCCCTCCTGTAGGCCCCCCCGGGGGGAAGGGGGGATTTTTCGGGCGCACGAACATGTACCACCCACAGCTCGGAAATTTTCCATTTTTGAGGACTCAGTTCGACTAGACGTTCTCTGCCCATGTTTCTTCAAGGGTTGGATTCCTCAACTGCGTCTACTGAGATCCTGAATGCGTTTCTCGACATCGGCAAGGTTCTGGGGGTTAACCCCTGGACCACGAGTTTTCAAAAGGAGATGGCAGGTGTAGATGGCTTCGCGAGCGCGGCCGAGATCACCCGTCTGTTCAGCAACAAGGGAAAGGATGAACCAGAGGGTATCGGAATCTGGATATTTGCGTATTGCATCGACCATTAAACGTAGCGCCTCGGAACCGCTCCGAAAACACCGTGTCCGATCACGTCCGTCACCACTTCCCTCATGACCGCTACATCCACCCCTTTTTTTTCATGTGGTCCTGCTGAACCTTGATCACGATCGCCTGCTCGGCCACCACCTGCTTGAGCCTGCCGTTTTCGTCCTCAAGCTGCCTGAGCCGCTTGGCCTCATCCAGCCCGATCCCGCTGTAGGCCCTCTTCCAACGCTGGAAGGTGTGCTCCGACATACCGTGCTTGCGGCACGTCTCGGCCACTCCTCTCGTCTCCCCTTCCCGCAAGATCTCCACGATCTGCTCGGCCGTTTTCCGCTTCTTCATCTCGCCCCTCCTTCCCGACCCAGACTACCAATTCCCTGGACCAGTTTGAGGGGGCAAGGTCAGAGGAGCTGGCGGCCTGGCGCGAGCGGCAGGGGCCTTCGGACCCTGCCGGCCCGGTGATTCCCGTCCCGGCGACGATCCTGAAGACCTTCAACACGGACCTGGCGCTCGCGGGCATCCCCAAGCTGGACGAGTCGGGCCGCAAGGTGGACCTCCACAGCCTGCGCCACACCTACGGGACGATGCTGGTGCGCTCCGGCGCCGACATCAAGACCATCCAGACCCTGATGCGCCACAGCACCCCCTCGATGACGCTCGGGATCTACGTCCACTACGACAGCGCCAAGCTCCGCGAGGCCGTGGCCGCCCTCCCCCGGGTCGGGGAGCCCGCGGAGCCCGCCGCCGTCGCCAGCGAGGCGGTGGCGTCGTAGGGGAATCCTTGCAAAATAGAAATTAATTTCTAAAGTGTAAAGATGCGTCCGAGGCGAATCCTTCCTCGTCTGAGAGCGCTTCTGAAACGATATCCGGCCGTGGCCCTTGTAGGGCCGCGTCAGGCAGGCAAGACCACGCTCGCCAAGTCCCTGGGATCCGCCTACTACGACCTGGAGCAGGAGCCGGACCGCCTGCGCCTGGATCTGGAATGGGGCCGCGTGGAGGAATCACACTCCCTGGTCGTCCTCGACGAAGCCCAGGCACACCCGGCTGCATTCCCCCGATTGCGGGGCGCCATCGATCGGAACCGGAAACGCAACGGACGATTCCTTCTTCTGGGCTCGGTATCTCCCGCCCTGATGCACCAGGTCTCCGAATCGCTGGCCGGGCGTCTCGCCATCTGCGAGCTTCCCCCGTTTCTCCTCCCAGAGATTCGGAAGACAGTGCTCGACCGTCTCTGGTTGTGCGGAGGGTTCCCTGACGGAGGAGTCCTGCGCCGCGGCGGCTACCCGGATTGGCAGAACCATTATCTACAGCTTCTGGTCCAGCGTGATCTCCCTCATTGGGGGCTCCCGGCGAAACCCGAACTCACCCTGCGGTTCCTCAAGATGGTCGCGGCCAGCCACGGAAACGTCTGGAACGCCTCGGAGATCAGCCGAAGCCTGGGCTTGAACTACCACACCGTGAACACCTACCTAGGATTTTTGGAGGGTGCCTTTCTGGTCCGGCGGTTGCCGGCCTACTCCGGGAACCTGCGCAAGCGACTGATCCGGAACCCCAAGATCTACTGGCGAGACAGCGGTCTCTTGCACGCTCTTCTGGGGGGGCCGGACCGGGAGGGGCTCTTGAGCCGTCCCTGGGTCGGGGCCAGCTGGGAAGGGTTCGTGATCGAGCAGATCCTCGGGGCGCTCGCCCTGCGGGGACGGTCCGCCGACGCCAGTTTTCTCAGGACAAACGATGGATACGAGGTGGATCTCGTGCTGGAACTTTCGGGCCGCCGCTGGGCGATCGAGGTCAAGCTGACCACTTCGCCCGGGCCGGCAGACTTCGAGCGTCTGGCCAAGGGAGCGGATCTGATCCGCGCGGACCGGCGGGTCCTGGTTTCCCGAACAAGCGAGCCGGTGGGGTCGTCCGCCGGGATCTCGACGAACCTGGCGGGGCTTCTGAAGCTTCTCGACAAGAAGAAGTAGAAATCCCCTCGCCAAGGTTCCGCCAAGGCGCCCTCCTGCGCCGCCCTAACCCGAAGCGTGATTCCCGAGGCCGCGCCTTCAACATTGCGGCGAGGTCAGCGCAGTTTCAGAAAGGCGTCCACGCTCAGGCCGCTCAGGCGGATCAGTTTGCGCAACGTCCCTGGAGCGATCTCCCTAAAACCCACCCGTGCTTTTCGAAAACGCGGCGGGCCTCTCGGCCGGAGATGACGGGAAGCTCAGCCAACGGCGATTTCCACTTCCACGGTCCGGACGGTCAGGGGGAGACCTTGCTCGGCTTGCACCTCCAGGCAGGCCTGGATCGCCTCTTGGATATTGGCCAAGGCCTCCTCTTCGGTCTTGCCCTGACTGACGCAGCCCGGGATTGCCGGACATTCCGCAACCACCATTCCAGTCTCGTCGCGCTCCAAGGTCACGGCCAGTTTCATGAAGTCATTATACCTGGCCACCCGGTACTGGGTGATGTTGTGCGGTTCGATGAATTCCTCCAGCAGGATCTCGCCTGGATGGATGGGGTGAAGTTTCCTGCACATGGTTCGTTCTCGATTTCTATCGATCGCTGATAGGCAGGGGACGGATGCGGATGCGTGCCGCCCTCGAATATGACGACGCTTCCCCTCTTTCCCCGGAAACATACAAATGCACCGCCCGGCCAGGTCCATTTTCCTCCGCCAAGGTTCCGCCAAGGCGCGCTCTGGCGCCGCCCTAACCCTTTGACGGGTAAAGACCGGGCCGGGTAGGACGCGCGGTTTCCTAAACCGGAGGTCTCAGGTTCGAATCCTGACGGGGGTACCTCTCGTGCCAGGTCCGTTCCGGACACATGGGTAACAGTTTGTACCGGACACA
>SBBH01000146.1 GCA_005239795.1 Planctomycetales bacterium | reverse complement strand
CGCGGCAAAAGGCGCCTGCGTCGCTTCTGCAAGGCACGACGCCATTGGAAATCTTTGGCTCATGTCAGAGGCGTCCTAGATTAAGTTGGCGGCAATGGGTTTAAACGGTCAACTCCCAAAGGATTCGAGGGTTTGGGCCGCCGTGGAATCCCAGTCAGCGCGGACGTCAGCCTATTGCGACCATCCGGAATTTTCCACGTGCAACAGGAGCGCCGGTTTAAGACGGATCGCGCTGAGGGCTGGTGTCACCGTACCACAGATCGTGACGCCGGATTTTCTATGGGAGCAAGACGATGAGTGAACACGTTGCCGCGCCGCCCAACAAGGATCCCCTGATCGACGAGGTGCGTCGGATCCGCCTGCGGATGAGCGCCCGCTACGGGAACGATGTGCGCAGACTGTGCGACCACCTACGCAGAGTCGAAAAACGGTATGCGGGTCGCCTTGTCAAGCCCCAGGGCGACGAGCCTATCACCCGCTGACGGACAGCCGGCTCGCTCAGCACGCATAGCTTCCCTTTGAACGCTCTCGTCCGAAACCTCACCTTCCGGCACGCCCGGGATGTCTTGAAGGAATCCCTTTTCCGAGGGGGGACGGGGGGGTAGATTCCGCGGCGAGAGACCATGGCTCGTTCGATCCGCGATGCCAAGTTGGCCTTCGTCCTCCCCGTTTTCAACGAGGAGGCGACGCTTCCTCCTCTCTATCAGGCGCTGAAAGTCGAGATCGACCGGTTGAAACCGTCGGATTATGAGATCGTTTTCGTCAACGACGGAAGCGTCGACGGCTCGCTTGAGGTCCTCCGCCAGCTGAGGCGCCAAGACCCCTGCGTCAAGTTCGTGGGGCTTTCGCGCAACTTCGGCCACCAGCCCGCGATCAACGCCGGAATCGACCGTGCCGACGGGGACGTCGTCATCCTGATGGATGCCGACTTTCAGGACGATCCGGCGGCGGTGCCGGCCCTCCTGCGGGAGTGGGAGGCCGGCTTTGACGTGGTCTACGCTATCCGCGTGAATCGCAAGGAGGGGGGGATCCGCCGGTTCCTGTCGGCTGCGTTTTACCGGATTCTCGATTCCCTTTCGGAGACGCGCCATCCTTTAAACGCCGGGATCTTCTCGGTTTTGGACCGCCGCGTCGCGGCCGTCCTTCGTCGGATGCCGGAGCGCAACAAATACATCAGCGGCCTGCGGACCTACGCGGGGTTCCGGCAGACCGGCGTTCCCGTGGAGCGGCTGGCCCGCCACGCGGGGACCCCCCGCCAGACCTGGCGGAAGATCGCCAAGCTCGCGCTGGACGGCCTCTTCTCGTTTTCCTACCGGCCGCTCGTCGTGTTGTCGATCACGGGGATCTTCTTTGCCCTGACGGGGTTTCTGACGGTCGGGGTGATGGTCGCGCGCCGGCTTTTCGATCTGCCCGTAGCCTTTCCGCAATGGACGGCGTACGCGGCCTTAATCGCGATCGGCGGCCTTCAGCTTTTGTGGCTGGGCATGATCGGCGTTTACATCGGCCGGATCTACGAGGAGGTCAAGCAACGCCCCTACTACATCGTGGCGGAGCAGGAGGGGATCCGGACGGATGGACCTCGCTGAAACCCGCCAGCTCTTCGAGCAGGAGAAGACCCACTGGTGGTACCGCTCCCGCAAGGAGCTGGTGGGACATTTCCTGGCGCGCCACTACGCCGGGCGCACGGATTTGAGGATCCTGGATCTGGCCTGCGCCTGCGGGATGAACGCACACTACTTTGGCCATTACGGGCGCGTGGTCGGGATCGATCTCTCCTGGGATTCCCTGAGGTTCTGCATCGCCAACGGCCTTTCCAGCGTGGTGCGGGCGGATGCCGAGGTCCTTCCCGTGCGCGATGCGTCGGTCGAAGCGGTCTTGGCGCTGGATTGCCTGGAGCATTTTCCAGAGGACGGCCGGGCCTTGGACGAGATCCGCCGGGTGCTCGCGCCCGGCGGGCGCGCCTTCGTGAACGTCCCCGCCTACCCGGCGCTCTGGAGCTCTCATGACGAGGCGTTTCATCATGTGCGCCGCTACAGCCGTTCGGGGCTCCTGGATCAACTGCGCCAGAGAGGTTTTTTGGTCGAGCGGGAGACCTTCTGGTCGATGACGCTTCTGCCGGGAGCCTACCTCGTCCGCAAGCTCGGTTTCTTGCGCGGAAGCCGGGCGCGCGGACATTCCGATTTCTTTCTGGGAATTCCCTCCTGGGTGGAAAAGTGTCTTTACTGCGTTGAACGCATCGAGATCGATCTCATCGAGCGGGGGTGGACCCTTCCGATGGGCGTGAACCTGTTTTGCGTGATTCGCAAACCCGCTTGAGCGGGGGGGGCGGGGGGGGCGAAGCCGCCCCGACTGGATTATAATAAGGCATGAGTCTTTCGGTGGAGCTCTCGCAGACCGCCAGGGATCTTTTACAGTCCTTCCGTGTCCCGGAGACGGAAATATCAGAAATTGTTTGGTTTGCGATAGGTGCGTCGACGGTGGCGTTTCTTTTTTTGTTTGCGATGCGCTTCACCCGGCGCCAGACAGAGCGTCGCGAGCCGCCCCTCCTTCCCCAGCCTCACGAGAGGCGCCGAGAATACCATCGCGTCATGATCAATCTGCCCGCTGACGTCGTGGTCGAGGGAGTGGCCGGTATCCTGGAAGGGACCCTCTGCGACCTCTCGCCGGGCGGAGTGTCCGTCATGGTGGATCACCCGATCCCGAAGGGGACGCACCTGACCTTGCGATTCGCGACCAATCACGAATCGGGAAACTTGAGCGCCGAGGTGATCCGCCAGGATCGCTCCCATTGGAGCACGCATCGCCACTATCTCCACTGCCGTTTTTCGGGTATGACGCCCTTTCAGGAGCAGTCTTTGGCCCATCTGGTGGCAGAACTGGAGCGCGAAAAACTCAAGATATGAACTTCGAAAAGTTCAACAAGATCCAGGCCACGAAGATGAACCTTCGCGAGATGGCCGACGCCACGGCGGTGGGGGACTACCGCAACGCCGGATGCGGCGACCATTACCGGATCTTTCTCAAGCTCGACGACCGGGGCGGCCAGAAGGTGATCGAAGATGCCACGTTCACCACCACCGGGTGCGGCTTCGGGATCGCGGCCTTGGCCCTGGCCTGCGAGGCGGCCAAGGGGAAAACCCTCGAGGAGGCCGCGCGCCTCACGACCGACGAGATCGAGGCCGGTGTCGACGGCTTCCCCCCGAAGCGGAAAAACTATCCCCAGTCGGCCCTCGAGGCGCTCCAGGTGGCGCTCGAGAATTTCAGGAGCGGCCGAAAGGGGAACGCCGGCGTCACGCGCGAGGAGGTGCTCTCGGCCGCCGCCCAGCGCAAACCCTTGAAGGGGGCGAGCGGCGAGAGCCTGAATCTAGCCGGCGCGGATTTGTCTGGCGCCAATCTCGAGCAGGGAAACTGGAGCGGCGCCGATTTCTCCAGAGGCCGGCTCGCCGGAGCGAACCTGCGCAAATCAGTCCTGCGGGGGATCCGGGCGGCCCAGGCGGATCTCTCGAAGGCCGACCTCGGACACTGCGATCTTTACAAGGCGGATCTCTCGGGCGCGGACCTTTCAGGCGCGGACCTCAGGAACGCCTTCTTGAACGACGCGGATCTGGCCGGGGCCTCTTTGCGCGGGGCGGATCTGAGATTCTGCAAGCTGACGGGCGTCAAGATGGACCGGTGCGATTTCACCGGCGCCTTCTACGACCGCATGACCCGTTTCGACCCGGGCGTGGTAAAGCCATTCGAGGTGATGATCCAAAAGGGGGAAAGCGGCCCCTTTGTGAGCGACGCGTGATATGGCTCGCTTCTCTGCCGGCGACAAGGTGTTCCAGACGCGGGGGACCTTCCTTCAGCATGGGGTCTTTGTGACCGCGAAGACTCCGATGACCGTTCTCAAGGTGACGCTGACATCCGCTGGAGAACCGCTCTATGATCTGCAGTATCTCGACCGGGAGTCGATGCCGCACACGATCGAGGGACTCAAGGAATCCGAACTTAAACCCGCTTGAAAGAGACCAGGGGCGAGAGGGATCCCCCTCGCCTATTCCTTATCGTATTTAATGAGCGAGAAGATCGGATATGGCGAGAGTTTCTGGCGGCCGGCCAGGAACGCCAATTCGATCAGGAAGGAGCATCCGACGATTTTGCCCCCCAGGAACTCCACCAGCTCGCAGCAGGCCGCCATTGTGCCGCCGGTCGCCAGGAGATCGTCCACCATGAGGCATTTCTTCCCCCGGGTGATCGCATCGGCGTGGATTTCGAGCGTGTCGGAGCCGTATTCGAGCATGTAGCGGACCTGGCGGGTCTTGTGAGGGAGCTTGCCGGGCTTTCGGACCGGGACGAAACCGGCCGACAGGCGCGAGGCGATCGCCGGCCCGAAGATGAACCCCCGCGCTTCCGCTCCCACCACGAGGTCTGGCTTGTCCTTGCCATGGGTGAAGGCGTCCGCCATTGCGTGGACCGACAGCTGCAGGGCTTTTGGGTCGGCCAGGAGCGGTGTGATGTCCTTGAAGACGATCCCCGGCTTGGGGAAGTCGGGAATGTCGCGGATCTTCTGGGCCAGGAGGGCTCCATTGACGGCGGTCTTCACACTTGCGTTCATGGGGCAAGATTGTAAGGAGGGGAGACGGGGGAACGTCCACCCTTTTTAGAACCGGTCCCACTCCGTGCAGGCCGGACACAAGGGAAAGGCGGCCCATGCGGAACGCCGGTGGGCCGTGCGCAGATCGGCCAGCTTCCCTTCCCTCCACAGGGGGCCCGCGTCATAAGTTTTCGCGTCGGGAAGGGGGGGCGCGAGGGGATGCCGCGCCGCCAAATCTTCCCGGCAGGCCAAGATCTCCCCGGCGGTGTCGAGATACAGCTCGTTCTGGATTTTTACGCAGGGGCGCCGGCGGGCGAGGTTTGTGGGAAACGGGGCACTGTCAGGCACCTGTCCGGCGTAGCGGTTGGCCGGGCGGATCACGGGCCAGGCGCCTCGATCGAGCCAGGTTTCGTAAAACGCCTCGATCTCGGGCTCGGTCTCGAGGCGCTTCGTGATCGAGACCGCCAGATAGGGCGTCACGCATCCCTGTTTCTTGCGCCGCGCCAGGAACGCTTCCAGATTCGCCGAGACGCCTGAGAAATCGCCGACCCCGCCGAGTTTTTGGTAGGTCTCGGGCGTGTGGGCGTTTAAGGGGATTTCGAGGATGTCGAGGTCGGCCGCAAAGAGAAGATCGGCCCGCTTCTCGTCGAGGAGCATGCCCGGCGTCACGAGGTGCACGCCGTAAGGGCGGTGCGTCTTCAGAGTCGAGAAGATCTCGTCCACCCGCGGGTGCGCCAGGGGATCGCCCCACCCCTCGAGCGTCAAGCAGGTGTCGTCTCCGGCCGCCAGAGCCTCCGCGATCCTCGTAAAAACATCCGGATCCATGAACTCCGGCAAGAGGCGGCCGGGGACAGGGGAAGCCGCCGGCTGGCGCACCAGTTCGACGCTCGCGAAGGGGGGGAGCTCGCCGATCCAGACCTCGGGATGGGCGCCGGCCAAGGCCGCCCAGCCGTGGGCTCCGGTTTTTTCGGGATCGGCCGCGAGGGCCCAAAGCCCCCGGAGGGCCGCGAGCCCCCGCGCGGAGTCGGCCGTCAGCCGCCAAGTCATGCGGCGGACCGTTTCGCCGCAGTCGAAATGGCATTCGGCGCGGATCCGGTCCATCTCGGGTTTTTCTTTCTTGTAACGCAGGACCGCCAGCGGCGTCTCGTTCGTGAGCGTCATCGTTTTCAGGAAATCGATCGTGCAGATCTCGGGGACGAGCCCCGGCGGGGCCTGGGCAAAGGTGAAGAAGTAGGTTTTTCGGTACTTCAAGTGGTGCTGGACCATCGCGTCCGTGAGGGCGGGATCCAAAAGAGGCGCTTCGGCCCGCACGATCGCGATCGAGTCCGCCTGCGAGGTCACGGCCGCCTCGTGGAGCGCCTTGGGCCAGCCGTGCTCGTCGAAGGCGGTTGTCCAATGGAGCCCGCCACGCCAGCCGAATCGGGACCATTTGCGCGCCCGGCGTAGGGGCTTGCGTTGCGGGACGTCGGGCTGGGCGCTTTCGTGGACGCGGACCGGCAGATCTCGAAGAGCCTGTCGGACGCGTGCCGCGTCGTCGGGCCGTGTGACGACCACGACCTCCTGCACCGAGCCGACGGCCAGGATCCGCTCGGCGACGCGGGCCAGGACCGGCTTGCCGCAGAAATCCGCGAGGGCGCGGCTGGGCAGGCCCAGGGGGTTCTCGGCAAGATTCGCCTCAATGCAGGCGATCACTTTCACAAAGAAATCATATCAAGCCGTCATGCGTCATGAGACATGCGTCATGCGCTGCGCGTGACACATGACGCATGCCGCGTGACGACAAGCGTGGATATACTGAGCCTATGTTCGAGTGGGTTTTCCTGGCGGTTCTGCTTCTGGTGGCGGCGGCGTTGGCGGCGGTTTGGGTTCGCCTCGGGGGGCGCTCCGGCGGCGAGACGGCGCTCACCGAGGCGCTGGAGCGGAGCCGCCAGACCTCGGAAGCAGCCGCACGGGACATCCTCGAGCGGATCAGCCGGATCGACGCTGAGGGGCGCGAGGCCCTCTCGCGCCGGCTCGGGGATTTCGCCCGGGAGCTTTCGGAGCGGTTCGAGAAGCTGACGCAGGCGAATACTGCCCAGCTTTCAGAGATCCGCCAGGAAGTCGAAACGAAGCTGTCGGCGACCCTGGCCAAGAACCAGGAGCATTTCGGCGAGGTGGCCTCGCGCCTGGCAAAGCTCTATGAGGTGGCCGGGCAGATGAGCGCCGTCGCCCCCGACATCCACAAGCTGGCGACGACCCTCGCCAGCCCCAAGGGGCGTGGGGCGTTTGGAGAGCTGTCGCTGTCGGCGATCCTGAGGGATCTCCTGCCGCCGGAGTTTTACAAGGAACAGTACGTCCTCCAAGGGGCCGAACGCGTGGACGCGGCCATCTTTCTCAAGGAGGGGATCCTACCGATCGACAGCAAGTTCACGCTTCCGGCAGGGGTCGACCCCTCGATCGAGGACGGAAGTCCGGAGGCGAAGGAGGGGGCACGGCTCTTCCGCCTGGCGGTCCTGGAGCGCGCCAAGGAGATCAGCGGGAAGTACGTCGTGCCGGGGAAGACCCTCGACTTCGCCTTCATGTACATCCCCGCCGAGAGCATCTATTACCGGGTCGTGATGGAACGGGACCTGCATGCGAGTCTCTTGAAGCAGAAGGTGGTTCCGGTCTCGCCTAATTCCCTCTACGCCTATTTGCAGGCGATTGCGATTGGCCTGCGGGGGATGAAGCTCGAGGCGAACGCCCGCCAGATGCAGAAGCTGATCCTGCAGCTCAAGAGCGATTTCGACCGCTTTGGAAAGGATTTCATGACGCTGGGGAACCACCTCGACAACGCCCGCAAAAAGTTCGCCGAGGCGGAGCGGGACGTGTCGCGCTTTACCGAGCGCGTGGCCCAGCTCTCCCTCGGGGGGGAGGGGGAGCCGCCGGCGCAGATCCTTCCTCCCGCGGGTCAGGAGGCCGCCGCGGGGTGATCTTTTAGTCCCCCCCTCCTTGAGAAAGCGCGATCCACACGTGTTTCAGTTAAATCCCAAACCCCAATTCCCAAATCCCAAGGAAATCCCAAATCCCAATTCCCAAAGTGCTCGGGAAAAACAGTCTAAGGGCTTGGGATTTGCATTGGTTCTCTTCTGCGTCGGAGCCTTTGTTTTGAGAACGTGGGGGATCGAATGGGGTCTTCCCAACGAATTTCACCCCCTGAGGACGCTCCATCCGGACGAGGCGCTCTATGTCGGGACGGTCGCGAAGCTCGATCCCGGGAAACTCCAGTTCGACCCCGGCTTCTACAACCATCCGAATTTCTTCGTCTACGAGATCGCCGGCTGGCTGGGTGTGGGAAAACTCCTGGGCGCGGTGGAGCTTGTTCCCGGCCTCGCCTATTACGCGGAGCATCCCGAGGCCTCGGCGGATCTTTACCGGTGGGTGCGTCTGGGCACGGCGCTTCTCGGGACCGCGACGGTGCTGTTGGCATTTTTGGTCGGGCGCGAACTCTACGGTCGAAAGGCCGGCCTCTGGGCCGCCGCGCTTTTTTCGGTCCTTCCCGTCGCGGTGGTCGATGCCCACTACGTGAAAACCGACACGCCGCAGCTCTTTTGGCTGGCCGGCTCTCTCGCCGCGGCGGCCCGCTTCTTGCGGCAGGGTGGTTTCGGTTGGCTTTTAGGGAGCGCCGCGGCGGCGGCCTTGGCGGCCTCGAACAAATACAGCGCCGGGATCGGCATCGTGATCCCCTTGGCCGCGCTCTGGCTGGGGAAAGCCGAGCCCGGGCGCCTGCGCCGGGCGTCTGCCCTGTGCGCGCTTGCGGCGGGGGTTTTTGTGTTGGCGAATCCTTTCACGGTGCTCAGCTTTTTTCGCGAGGCGGGACACGACGTCCGGTTCATTTTCGCCGCGACGCTGGACGCCAAGACGTTGTTCCTGGAGTCGTCCTTCGCCGGAAAACCGCCGGGGTGGATCGGCGTCTGGGCGGACGGATTCTGGTACGGGGCGGGGCCGCTCTTCGAGGCCGCGATCGTCGGGGGGTTGATTTTTTGCGCGCGCCGCCGCCAGTCGGCCGATCGTCTTCTCTTGATCGCCTGGCTTGTTTTCTATGTCTGCATCGGATACGCCGAGGTCCAATTCGTCCGGTTCTGGCTCCCTTGCGCCTTTTTCTCGTGCATCATGGTCGGGGGGTGGCTTTCGGCGTGGATCGACGGGGAACATCGGGGCCTCCTCGCTTGGTGCGCGGGAGGCGCCGTGTTGGCCTACTCGGCCGCCTATTCCGCCGCGTTCGACGGCCTCTTGGCCCGCACGGACAACCGGATCCTCGCTTCGCGCTGGATGCAGGAGAACATTCCCCCGGGAACCCCGGTCGCGCGGCTTCGCCACCCCGAGTACGCCGGGGCGGGGCGCGATTTCCCTTTGCCGCCGATCGTGTATGTGACCGAGAAGGAGATGGCGTTGGGACTGCGTAAGCCCTATCCCCTCGCCTGGATGCCGCTCGATCCGGTGGCGCTGACGGCGCCCGACAGGGCCCTTTACGTCGTCGCTTCCAACTACGAGACGCGCGATTATGCGCGGTTAGCCGACCGCTACCCGCAGGAGGCCGCTTTTGTCGCGGAGCTTGCGCGGGGCGTCGGCTATCGGCTGGTCGCCTGTTTCGGCGGGGGGCCGCATCTAGGACCGCTCCGGATCTTCCCCGCGGCGTCTCCTCCGCACGACTGGCTTTACGCCTGGCCCGAGATCTGGATCTACCGGAGGCGCGATCCTTAGAAACTATCCCAAAACTCCTGATCTGCAGGCGCGCCGATACCACAGCAGGGCGCAAGCCAGCTGGATGAGGCCGCGGTAGTTCTCCGGGTACTT
>SBBH01000214.1 GCA_005239795.1 Planctomycetales bacterium | reverse complement strand
ACCATCGGCCCCGCGGTGGACCTCCCGGCTTCCTACAAGGAGGCGCGCCGGCAGGTCCTGGACGCCTTCAACAAGGACTATCTCGCGAAGGCGCTTGAGCGCCACGGCGGAAACGTGAGCGCCGCCGCCCGCGAGATCGGGATCGAGCGCCAGTACTTCTACAAGATCCTGAAGACACTGGAACTGGCCGGACAGGGGCGCCAGGAGGGGGCGGAAGAACCGTCCAACGACGAGGGAGACGAACCGCAGGAGCTCTCTTCTAAAACATGAAATGCCCCGTGGCATCTCCCGTGGGGCATTTCATTTCGAGAACTTCCTGAGGAACCGCTCGCTCCCGACGCGCTTGGTGAGCCCCTGCGCGTCGAAATACTCAAGAAGCGGGATCACGTACTTTCGCGTAGTCTTCAGCTGATCCCGGAATTTTCCGGACTCCACCTTTCCCTCGGCCTCGGCGGCCGCGATCAGGAGCTCGCGCGCCCTCTCGACATTTTCGCGGTGAAAGAAAACGCCGTCGGCGACGCGCACCAGGATCCCCTTCTGGAGCAGAAGCCCCACCGCCTCCCGCCCGTCCTTGGGGGTCATCCCCGCGGCGGCGACCGCCTCCTCCGGGGAGGGGGGTGAAAAAAACCCCGCGCGGAATTTCTCCTCGAGCGCCCCCGATTTCGACGAGGCCCCCTCCGAGAGGCGCGCCGTGTGCGCCCGGAGCGCCAGGCGCCCCCCCTCGGCCTCGCGCGCCCGGCCGCACGAGACGGCCTCCAATGCAAGCGCATTGAAAAAATCCGGGTCGAGGCGCATCTGCTCGCGCAAGGCGGCCCGCTCAAACCCCACCTGCGCGGGGTTCTTCTTGTGGAAGTCCGCGAGGCGCGCCTCGAGGCGCTCGGCCGCCGCCTCCCACAGCAGGGCCGACACCCACTTCTTCCCCACGGCCCGCACGGCCCCCTGCTTTTCGAGTCCCGCGAGGCTCCCGGAAACGGCCGCGGGGTCCATCATCGCCTGGCGCGCGAGCTCCCCGGACTCGACCGGCCCCGGCATCCCCTCCAAAAGCGCCTGCACGCGCCGTCGGGGATCGGCCAGAGCCGCCTCGGCCTTGGCGAGATTCTTCTCCGTGTCGGCGCGCGAACGCCGGAGCCTCCGGTCCGAAACGCCGATCACGGTCCCTCCCCCGAGCGTCACGAGGGGCGACTCCAACCTCAGGATGTAACGGTCCCCCGGGACCACGACGACCGGTTGATCGAGCCGAAGCTGGACGTACGCCTCCTGGCCCGGCGCGAGGCTCTCCTTCCCCACCAGCACGAGGCGCCCGCAGACTTCCGCCGTCCCCACGAGAAGCCGGATCGGCGAAAGATCTCTTAAAACCTTGACGGAACCGGGCAGTAATTGAAAGCGCGCCTCGATCTGGGCCACGGCGTGCAGGGCCCCCGGCGCGGCGACGACGTCTCCGCGCTCGATCTCCTCGTGGCTGATTTCCGTCAGGTTCAGGGAGACCGAATGCCCCGCCTGGGCCTCCGGGGCCTCCTGCCCGTAGGCCTGGATCCCCCGCACGCGCCCCTTCTTTCCCGGCGGGACCACCTCCACGGCCTCCCCCACCTTGATCCGCCCCGAGAAGGGGATACCGGTCACGATCGTCCCGAATCCCTTGCGCACGAAAACCCGCTGGATCGGCAGGCGGAAGATCCCCTTGGCACTTTTGGGGATCGCTTTCAAGGCCGCCTCATGGAGGGCCGCCTTGAGCTCTGCGATGCCGCGCCCCGACGGGGCCGCCACAGGACAGATCGGCGCCTTTTCCAGGAACGTCCCTTTCAGAAGGGACTGCACGTCCTCTTTGGCCATCTCCAGGGCGTCGGGCTCCACGACATCGGCCTTGGTCAAGGCCACGACCCCCGAGCGGATCCCCAGGATCTGCATGATCTGCAGGTGCTCGCGCGTCTGGGGCATCACGGCGTCGTCGGCGGCCACGACGAAGAGCACGAGATCGATCCCCGTCGCCCCCGCCACCATGTTCCGGATGAACCGCTCGTGCCCGGGGACGTCCACGAGTCCCGCCACGAGGTCCGCCTCCACGAAGAGCGGCGCAAACCCGATGTCGATCGACATCCCGCGCGCGCGCTCCTCGGGATGGCGCGTTGGGTCCTTCCCGGTCAAGGCCTGCGTGAGTGTGGTCTTCCCGTGGTCGATGTGGCCGGCGGTGCCGATCATAACGCGACGCATGGGAAGAGGATAAACACCAAAATCCAAAAGCCCAAACACCAAACAAACGGACAAACATCAAACGGCCAAACAAAAACAGAAACAAGCGTCAACGGCTGAAGCAGCCCGGCGCGTTCTCCTTACTTTGTTTCTGTGGCCTTTGTTTGGCGTTTTGAGTTTTTCCGTTTGTTTGGCGTTTGCCATTTGGTGTTTGGTGTTTGTCCTCTCCCTATAATCCCCTCGTGGCAACGCTTGCAATTCCGCTTGGCGATCCCTCCGGCATCGGACCCGAGGTCGCGGTCAAGGCCTCGGCCGCGTGGCTCGCCGGAAATGCCCCCGGTGAAGACCGGCTGCTCCTCGTCGGCCACCGGGGGCTCTTTCAGGAAACCTGCCGGCGCCTGGCGATCGATCTTTCGCCGGAGTACGTGGAAAAGGTCCGCGCCGGCCAAAAACAGCCGGCCCTCTCACTTCTCGACAAATCCCCCCCGGGGTTTGACCCCGCGAAACTTTCCGCCGGTCCTTCGAAGGAAGGAGGCGAGGCAGCCTTCACGTGGCTCTCGAGCGCGATCAATCTGGCGCTTAGGCGCCAAGCCGCAGGAATCGCGACGGCCCCCCTCTCAAAGCACGCCCTGCACCTAGCCGGGCGCGACTATCCGGGGCAGACGGAGATCCTCGAGGAGAAATCCAAGGCCGAGCATGCCGTGATGATGCTCGTCGGCGGAGGCCTGCGCGTCGCGCTGGTGACGACTCATATGGCGCTCGCCGAGGCGATCAAGCTTGTCACCGCCGAGCGCATCATGAAGACGGTCCAGGTGGTGGCCAAGGATCTGCGGGAGCGCTTCGCGATCGCCAATCCCCGGATCGCCCTCTGCGGCCTGAATCCCCATGCCGGGGAATCGGGCGATTTTGGCCGCCAGGACGCGGATGTGATCGCTCCTTGTGTAAAACGTTTTCAGGACCTGGGGCTTGCTGTCACCGGCCCCCACCCGGCCGACACACTCTTTCCCAGGGCCGCCAAGGGGGAGTTCGACGCCGTCGTCGCCATGTACCACGACCAGGGGATGATCCCGGTCAAGCTCGCCTCGTTCGGCAAAGGGGTCAACGTGACCCTGGGCCTTCCTTTCGTGCGAACCTCCCCCGACCACGGCACCGCCTGGGAGATCGCCGGCAAAGGAGTCGCCGACGCCGGCTCGATGCGCGAGGCGATCGAGCTGGCGTTTACGCTTGTCAGACAGACGGGGAAATCCCTCTAAAATTATTTATGAAAAAAGGGAGTATGTCCGGTTTAGCCAATTTCAAGCCGCGCGGCAGAGGGCGGCCAGCAGGGGGCACGTGAAATTCGCAGACTTGCCGATGGAGGCGGAGTTGGCCGAATT
>SBBH01000074.1 GCA_005239795.1 Planctomycetales bacterium | reverse complement strand
CCCCTGGCCCCATCCAGACCCCCTCGGCGTCGGGTCCGCGGTGGCGGAGCCTCGCAAGCCCCTCGCGCAAGGTTGCCTCATCCAGAAGCGGCGCACCAGAGGAAGCGAACCCAAAGATGCCGCACATGATTATCGTCGATCGTCGTTCGGGATTCGTCGTTCGCCAATTATTTTTGCGCGGCGCCTTACAGCGCCGCGGCGACGTGGCGGCCCGGCATGAGGTCGCGCGCCGCCCGGACGTATTTGACGAGGTTGTCCCCGCGGAACATGTACGGCAGGTATTTCAAGACCATCCGAGGGCGGAAATAGAAGCGCCGAGAGGCCTCCTTAACCTTGGCGATAAGCTCCTCAGCCGTCCAGTCGGCGGAGCGAAGCGGCGGATCGCACTCGGCAAACCCGGGGTTGTACATCCGGTAGCGGCTGTGGACGAGATGCCCTTTGGCGATCGCTTCCTGGCGGAGCTCGGTGCCGGGAAACGGGATGACGATGCCAAAGCTCGCGCTGTCCAAAGGCAACGAGAGCGCGAACCGGATCGTCTCGTCCATGTCGGCCAAGGTCTCTCCCGGCGTCCCAAAGATGAAGGTCGCCGTGGTCTCAAACCCCATCCGATGCGCCAGCCACACCTTGTCCCCCATCTCGGGAACCTGCTTGTCCTTCTGCATGAGGTCGAGCGTGTGCTGGCACCCGGATTCCAAGCCAAAATCCAGGTGATAACACCCGACATCCCGCAGCGCCGCCAGCATCTCCTCGTCGAGCCGGTCTTCGCGCACGCCGTTCGGGAAACGGATCTTGACGGCGAGATCCCGCCTCCCGATCTCGCGGCAGACGTCGATCGCCCACTTCTTGTAGACGGTGAAGTTGTCGTCAAGGAAGTTGAACTCGCGCACGCCCCAGGTCTTGACGCCCAGGGCGATCTCGTCGGCGATGTTGGCGGGGGAGCGCGTGCGGAACTTGCGCCCCAGATACAGCTGGCAGAAGGTGCACCGCGAGGGGCATCCGCGCGACGTGATGATCGGGAGGTTGCGGCTCGAGCGCTGGATGACGCCGTAGTTGTGCCCCACCTTGAAGTAGCGTGCCACGGGGACCTTGGAAAAGTCGGGGAAAGGAAGGGAATCGAGTTCGGGAATATAGCCGCCGGGCCCCTGCGTGCGAACAACGCCTGCGCCGTCCCGCCAAGCCAGGCCTGACACGCCCTCGAGACCCCCGCCGGCGTCGATCCGGCGCGCGAGCTCCGGCAGGATCTTCTCGCATTCCCCCATCCCAATGGAGTCGACGTCGGAACACCCGAGCGTCTCTTCCACCGTGACGGACGGGTGCGGTCCCCCCAGACACACATGGATCGACCGGTCGACGGACTTAATGAGCGAGGCCATGCGGCACGCCTCGTCGATCATTGGCGTCGAGGCGTAGATCCCCACGAGGCGGTAGCCGCGCTCCCGGATCTGCCCGGCGACGGCGCCGTCGCTCCAATCCAGAAGCGTGTTGTCCAGGATGTCAACCTCGAAGCCGGCTTTCGCAAGGAGCGGCGCCAGATAGCAGAGCCCCATTGGGGGCATGACGGCGATGTCGTTGAAGCGGGGTTTTAAAAGAAGAATGCGCATCGCACGCCAGTATACATCTCTGTCGCATTAAGGCGCCGCGCGGAAATAACTTCTATGTTTGATGAGGAGAGATCACAGAGCATGAACGAATATCTCGAAGATCTCGTGCGAAAGATCTTTTCGTCTACCTCCTTTCCGCACGGCGCCTTATACAGAATTCGCGCAAAATATAGAGGAGGTTAGGAAGGCAACAGATACAACAGTCAACGACAAAAGTTATTTTTGCGCGAATTCTAAGTGCGGGGTTCACTCGGCTTGGGCGCTCGGGCCCGGCGCCCCCCCAAGGAGAAAGACGCCGAGCCCCAAAAGAACGAGATCCAGCAGGATCGTCGCCCATCCGGCCTGCGTCAGAAGGGACAATGGCCCAAAACATCCGCAGGCGAAATCGAGCCCTTGGTTTTCTCCCCACGTGACAGCCGCGGCAAACAGGGCGGCAAGCAAGGAAGCCGCCAAGGCGGCCCCCCGCACGAAAACGCCGCAGAGTAAGGCGGCGCCAAGCGCCGCCTCGACGCCCGGCAGAAAGGCGCCGATCCAGACCGCCGCCCAGGAAGGAACGAGATGATACGAGGCGATTCCAAGAGCGAACTCCCGGGGATCGACCGCCTTGGCCGCCGCCGCGGCGAGGAAGATGCCCCCCAGGAGAAGGCCGGCGACACACCGGATGGCTTTCACAACCCCTCCTGACCTTCGGAGACCGGCAGCCCTTCCTCGCACCACCCCTCCCATCCGCCGATGAGCGTCGCCGCCTCTCGCGCGCCCGCCTCGCGCACAAGGCGCTGGGCCAAGTCCCGAGCCTGGACCGCCTGATGGGTTTCGGCGATGACGAGGACCGCTTTTCCCGCCACGCGTGAAGCGTGCCGCATCAGACCTGGGTCCGGATCCGCAAATAGGATCTGGAGGGCCCCCTGGGGATGCCTCGACCGGTACGCCATGACGGACCTCCCGTCCACGACGACGATCTCCTCGTGCGCCAAGAGATCCTTCACGCGCCGCGCGGAAAGGCGTTGCACGGGAACCAGCACATCCACGTCTCGGAGGAGCGTCTTCCAGTCACGGAGGACCCCTCCCGGCACGGCCGCGTCCGCCGCCGCACCCAGCGCCAAGCCGGTCAGGACCACAAAGAAAAGTTCGCGGAACACCCCTTTGAGGCTATTTCGAGCCATGCCGACCTCTCTCTAGGCACACCAAGCGCACCGGAATCCTCTTTTCCCCGTTCAGGCGGCCGCCGTAGGCGAGCACCACCGCCCCTTCAAGAGTGTCTTCCGACTTTCCCGAGGGGACGGCCCGCACGGACAGGACATAACGGCCGCCGCGGGGCTCGAAGTGCGCATCGAAAAAATCCCCTTCCTTCCTGGCCATCGCCACGGTGGTGATCCCCTCCCCGGTGGCGATGATCGATTCCGCTCTCAGCCAGGACGCCTCTCCTCCGCGCGTCAGGCAGAGAAAGCCAGGGCGGGTCACGAGCGGGTTGTCGACGCGGGCCAGAACGGCGAGCGGCACCTGGACGGGGCCCGGCTCCGAAGTCAACACCATGAGCTTCTTACGCTGCGGGCCGCTGCGGTTCCGGCTGTCAAATGTCACGGAAATCGACCCGGTCTGTCCCGGAGCGATCCTCCCCTCGGTCCAGCGCGTCACCGTGCAGCTGCAGGTGCTTTTGACATGCTCGATCCTCACGCCCCGGGGGCCCAGGTTCGTGAACGTGAAGTCGCGGGAGACCTTGTCCCCCTCGAGCACCGTTCCGAAATCGGCCACGAGCGAATCAAATCGCAGGAGGGAGGTCGAGGAGGCACCCAGCGCCGCGACTCTCTGCGCCAAAAGGCGGGGAGCCGCCAGGGCCGCCGCCGCAAGAAAAACGGCCCCGAGAAGCCGCGATCGCCGCAAACGTGCCATCGGAAGCAGGCAAGAATACGCAAGGGAGCGCTTCAGACGCACCATTTCTTTGCGCCGATGAAAAGGACGCGGCCGGTTGCTATGATCCCCGCGTGAGCGAAATCCACGACACGCTCCTCGACGCGGTCGGCCGCACGCCGATCCTGCGCCTCAAAAAAATTGCGCGCGGAATCGAGGCGACGATCCTTGCCAAGCTCGAGCTCTTAAACCCCGGCGGCTCCATCAAGGACCGGATCGGCATCCGGATGATCGAGGATGCCGAGGAGAAAGGGCTCCTGGCGCCCGGCGGGACGATCATCGAAGGCACGAGCGGCAACACCGGCGTGGGGCTTGCGATCGCCGCGGCTGTGAAGGGGTACAAGTGCATCTTCACGATGCCCGACAAGATGAGCCAGGAAAAGGTGAACCTCCTGCGCGCCTTCGGCTCGGAGGTGATCATCACGCCGACGGCGGTCTCCCCCGATGACCCGCGAAGCTATTACTCGGTGGCCAAGAGGCTCGCCCGGGAAATCCCCAACTCCTTCTACCCCAACCAGTACGACAATCCCGTCAATCCCCAGACGCACTACGAGACGACGGGTCCAGAGATCTGGGAGCAGACCGGGGGTCGGATCGACGTCGCCGTACTCACGATGGGGACGGGGGGAACGATCTCCGGGATCGGAAAATACCTCAAAGAAAAAAATCCCAAGATCCGCATTGTAGGGGTCGACCCCGTGGGCTCCGTCTACACCGAATATTTCAGGAACGGCCTCAAGATGCCCGCCACCCCCTATTTCAAGACCTACAAGGTCGAGGGGATCGGTGAGGACATCATCCCGAAAGCGATCGATTTCGCCTACATCGACGATGTGATCCAGGTCTCCGACAAGGATTCGTTCCTGGCGGCCAGGCGGCTCTGCCGCGAGGAGGGGATCTTCGCTGGAGGATCATCCGGCACCGCCCTGCACGCCGCCTTGCAGGTGGCGCGGGACCTCCCAAAAAACAAGGTGGTCCTGACGATCCTGCCCGATTCCGGCAGCCGCTACCTCACCACCTTCTACCGCGACGAGTGGATGCGCCAACACCAGTTCCTCGAGGAGCAGGTGACCTTGACGGCGGCCGACGTCTTGCGGCAGAAGCCGGCCGCCCGTAAAAAGCTTGTCACGGTCCGTTCCACCGACAAGGTGCTCGCCGTCATCGGAAAACTCAAGGATCTCGACTTCTCGCAGTTCCCCGTGGTCGACGAGGAACAGGTCGTCGGGACCATCATGGAAGACCAGATGATCGACATCCTCATCAACAATCCTAAGATCGGGGACTTGATCGTAGGCGAGGTGATGCAACCCCCCCTGCCCGCCGTCGAGGAAGCCACGGGAGTCAGCGAAATCTACGACCGCCTGCGCAAAGGCTCCCCCGCCGTCCTCGTCAAGAACCCCCGCGGGGAGCTCGGGATCGTCACGAAGTCCGACCTCATCCACAGCGCGCTCGAGGCCCGATGAAAGCCGCCCAGCCGCCCAGCCGCCGAGACGCCAAGACTCGGCCCGGGTTTTCGACCACCGCCATCCATGCGGGCCAACCCCCGGACGGCTCGACCGGCGCCGTCGCCCCGCCGATCTTCGCCACCTCCACCTACGCACAGACTGCCCCTGGCGTCCACAAAGGGTTCGAGTATTCGCGCACGCAGAACCCGACGCGCCTCATGCTCGATCGCAATCTCGCCGCCCTCGAAGGAGGGGCGTTCGGCCTCACATTTGCCAGCGGCATGGCGGCGATGAACACGGTCCTGAATCTCCTGTCCGCTGGGGACCATGTCATCTGCGGGAACGACGTCTACGGCGGGACCTATCGGATCCTTGAAAAAGTTTTCCGGCAATACAAGTTGTCCGCGACGTTCGTCGACACGACGGACCCGCGTAACGTCGAAAAAGCGATCAAACCTGCCACGAAGCTCGTCTGGATCGAAACCCCCACGAACCCTCTGTTGCGGATCACAGACATCCAGGCTGTCTCCCGGATCACCCGAAAAAAAAGGGTTCTCTTGGCCGTCGACAACACCTTCGCGACCCCCTACCTCCAACGCCCCCTGGCGATCGGAGCGGACATCGTCGCGCAGAGCACCACGAAATACCTCGGCGGGCACTCCGACGTCATGGGAGGCGCGCTCATCGTCAACGACGCGGATCTTTACAAGCGCCTGGCTTTCTACCAAAACGCCGTCGGCGCGGTCCCGAGCCCCTTCGATTGCTTTCTCATCCTACGCGGCACGAAAACCTTGGCCGTTAGGATGCGGAAACACTGCGAAAACGCCATGGCGCTCGCAGAGTGGCTCGCCCGGCACCCGCTTGTGGCTAAAGTCCTCTATCCGGGGCTCCCCTCTCATCCCCAACACGCGCTGGCCCGAAAACAGATGTGCGGGTTTGGCGGGATGATCGCGTTCGAGCTTAAAAGGGGCTCCGTCAAGAACGCTGAAAAATTCGCCTCTTCGACGCGGCTTTTCACGCTCGGCGAATCGTTGGGCGGCGTGGAATCCTTGATCGTCCTCCCCTGCCAGGCGACGCACGTCTCCGTCCCGCCCGCAGAGCGAAAGCGGACGGGATTGGTGGATCACCTCATCCGGCTCTCGGTGGGGATCGAGGACGCCGACGACCTCATCGCCGATTTGGCGGGGGCCTTCTCGCGCACCTTCGCAAGCCGCGCGGCCCGCTCCTAAGAAACTATCCCAAAACTCCTGATCTGCAGGCGCGCCGATACCACAGCAGGGCGCAAGCCAGCTGGATGAGGCCGCGGTAGTTCTCCGGGTACTTG